>JAIFWQ010000060.1 GCA_019661795.1 Candidatus Parcubacteria bacterium
ATCTGTTCTGCCGCAGGGATCAGATCGGCGCGGAGGTATCGACCATCGTCACCGTCATCAAAGAGTTCTACACGACCATGGGTCTCATGAGCGACTATTGGGTACGCCTTTCGACCCGAGGCGAAGATAAATCAGGATATCTGGGCGGCGACGAAATATGGAATGCGGCGGAGAAAGCGCTCGAAGACGCGGCGAAGGCTAATAAGCTCAACTACAAACCCGGTCCCGGCGAGGCTACTTTCTATGGGCCGAAGCTCGATTTCATGTTCAAAGACGCGATCGGCCGCGAATGGCAGCTCGCCACGATCCAGTGCGACTTCAACCTGCCGGAGCGCTTCGATCTGTCGTTCACCAATGACAAAGGCGCGAAAGAGCGCCCCGTCGTCATCCACCGCGCCATATCAGGTTCGCTCGAACGCTTCCTCGGCATCCTGATCGAGCATTTCGCCGGCGCGTTCCCTCTTTGGCTCGCTCCGGTTCAGGTGAAGATAGCCCCTGTCCGCGAATCGAATCATGAAAAGGCCCGCGAAGTCGGCGCCCTGCTCGCGAAAGCGGGCCTTCGCGCGGACGCGGACGTGAGCGACGCAGGCTTCGGCAAAAAAGTGCGCGAAGCGAAGGACATGAAGATCCCTTACACCATCGTCATCGGCGACAAAGACATGGAAAAAGGCGTCGTCACGCTCGAATCCCGCGACAAAGGCAAGATCGGCGAGATGAAGGTAGAGGAGGTCATGAAAATGCTCGTCGCGGAGGCGGAGGCGAGAAAATAAGAAAAAGTAAAGGCGCCGGATTCCTTGGAATCCGGCGCCGTTTTCTTTACGCAGACGATCGCATGATCATGATGCCCGCATACAGGTATCCCCGACCGGGCTTCAGCCGAAGCGCAGAGCACCACGTCGGCAAGGACTTGAGCATCTTCTTGATCTCGCTGATGAACCTTGACTCCAAGGCCCATGCGATGAACTTTAATCGACGGAACTTCTTCCAGTGCCTCACGAACGTGCTGCACCTTGCCAAGAAGGCACCGTAGATTTCGAGAGGGCTCTTCTTCCTTCGAGCATGACAGATTGGATGCTTGCCGATCCAACCCCGCGTATCTGACACTGACACGACCTTTCGGCCGTTTGCTGGTTTTTTATTCATCTTTTCAAAGCGGACGAGCCGCGTTGCTTGCTGTAAGGGGTTTTGCAATTACCCCCATTTCCGCATCATCATATCGAAATACAACAAAATTGTCAAGTGTCAAGATGTGCATAAAAACCCCTATAAAAAAGCCGCTCGAGACATGATCGAGCGGCTTGGTTGAGGGCTCTGACGGGTCAGTGCAAGAACGACATCCCTCGGCGGATCTCGAGGAGATCGTCTTCGGGTACGTTGGTATTGATCAGGATTTCCGTCATCCGCGAACGGTCTTCCGCTGTGGGATTCGGGAGCTCGATGAGGGTTTGGTATTTCCGGGCGGCATCGATCACGTCGGGGTCATGAGCGCGGTTCATATTTATCGAGAGCATAGGCGAAGGCCTCCTTCCTCTCCAATATAGACCATGTCGCGCTACACGTCTATCGTCGCTTTGTGGGCATTCGACTGGATGAAGGATTTGCGCGAAGGAACGTCGGTTCCCATGAGCATGTCGAATACTTTATCGGCTTCCTGGGCATCGTCGATCGAGACTTTCTTCAGGATACGGCGGGCAGGATCCATGGTCGTCTCCCAGATCTTCGGAGCTTTTTTGTCTTTAACCGCGGCTGATTCTTCTTCTGCGGCGAGAGCAGCCTCGTCTCCGACCGTCTCGTCTTCGAGAGGGATCTCTTCCTTGCCGAGGACTTTCGTTTTTTCCTCTTCGGAATAGAAATACATAACTTCCTTGGCGCGGCGGACTTTGTAGAGAGGCGGCTGGGCGATGTATATGTATCCGCCGTCGATGAGAGGCTTGAAATATCGATAAAGGAGCGTGAGGATGAGCGTCCTGATATGCGCGCCGTCCACGTCGGCATCGGTCGCGATGATGACCTTGTGATAGCGGAGCTTCGTTATGTCGAACGTCTCCCCTATGGCCGTGCCCATGGCGACGACAAGGTTCTTGATCTGTTCCGATCCGAGCATGCGGTCGAGACGGGCTCGTTCGATGTTCAGGATCTTGCCGCGCAAAGGCAGGATGGCCTGCGTCTTCCTGTTCCTGCCGGTCTTCGCGGTGCCGCCTGCGGAATCTCCCTCCACGATGAATATCTCGGCTGCTTCCGCCGGCGTGCCGGATTCGCAGTCGGCGAGCTTGCCCGGGAGCGTCATGCCTTCGAGGGCGCCTTTGCGGAGGATGGAATCTTTGGCGGCTTTCGCTGCCTTGCGGGCCTTGAGGGCGAGCACGGCTTTGGAGATGATCGAACGGGCATCGTCCGGATTCTCTTCGAGGAAGAGCTGGAAGGCTTCGCCGAAGACGGTCGCCGTCGCGGCCTGGGCTTCGACGGAACCGAGCTTGGCCTTGGTCTGGCCTTCGAACTGGATCTCGCGGAGCTTCACGGATATGACGGCGGTGAGGCCTTCGAGCACGTCGTCACCGGTGAAATTGTCCTCGCTCTCCTTCACCAGATTGTTCTTGCGGGCATAGGTATTGATCGTCCTCGTGAGCGCGGTCTTGAAGCCGGTGATGTGCGTGCCGCCTTCGGAGTTATAGATATTGTTCGCGAACGGCAGGATGCGCGACGATATGTCGTCGACATACTGGAGCGCGATCTCCACCGATTCGACGCCTTCGGCCTTCTTTTCGATATAGAAGATGTTCTTGTGGACGGGCTTCTGGATGGCGTTGGTGAAACGGACGAGCGATACGAGACCGCCTTCGAAATAGAAAGACTGGGACGGCGCCTCGATCAGGGTCTCGCGGAAATAGAATATATCGTCGAGATCTATCGAGCCTTTGTATTCGCGGGCGTCGATGACGGATATGCGCAGGCCGCGGACGAGATACGCCTGCTGGCGCATATGAGTGACGATGCGGCTGAAATCGAATTTCTGCTGGCCGAAGATGATGGAATCGGGCTCGAACGTGACGACGGTGCCGTGCAGTTTAGAGCTGCCGACCTTCTTCACGCTGCCTTTTTTCTTGCCCTGGGAATATTCCTGCATGTATTTGCCTCCGTCGCGGTGCACTTCGACGCGGCACATGATGGAAAGAGCGTTGACGACGGATGCGCCCACGCCGTGGAGGCCGCCGGAGACTTTGTAGCCGGAATCATCGCCGCCGAATTTGCCGCCGGCATGGAGGACGGTCATGATCGTCTCGAGAGCCGAGACTTTCGTCTGTTTGTGGACGTCTACCGGAATGCCGCGGCCGTTGTCTACGACGCGCACCTGTTCGCCGGGCAAAAGCGCGATCTCGATGTCGTTCGCGAATCCGCCCATGGCTTCGTCGCGCGAGTTGTCGAATATTTCAGTGACGAGATGATGAAAGCCGTCCGGACCGGTCGTGCCGATATACATTCCGGGACGCTTTCGGACAGGCTCCAGGCCTTCGAGGACCTGGATGGATTCCGCGCCGTATGATGACTTCTTTTCCGGCTTTTTATCGTCTTTTTCCTTGGCCATAAATAAAAAATAGTGCCCTATCGCAAGCTTTTTGTATGGGCCAAGTATAGCAAATTACAGGCCTGTTTACAAACGGAAAAACGCCGAAAAAAGCCTTGTTTTAAGGCCCGATTTAGGCTATTTTACGCCGCTTTCCGCTCGATCTTGGCGACTTTTTTATGAAGGGCGAATACCTCTTCCCGATCGGCTTTGGTCGCGGCGAGATCGTCGATCTTGGAGGACAGCTTTTCGTCGAGCGTTTCGAGGCGATCGTCGATGAGGGACATCGCTCTGCGGAACTCATTCCAGAATTCCTCGAATATGGATATCGTCACGTATTTTTCTTTGGTCTCTTTCATGTCTTTTCAATTATACTCTTCTTAATATGCCGGCAATCTAGACAATAGCAAAAGCATGATGAAGAAAATATAAAGAAAGATTTTTCGCGGCGCGGCTTATCTCACTTCCCAGCCTTTTGCTTTCGCGGCGGCGTAGATTTGCGCCATGAGAGCGTTCGCCTCGTCGTCGGAAAGCGTTTTTTCGGACGATTGGAATATCATGCGGAACGCGTATGAGACTTTACCGTCTTTTTCGAAGCGGTCGAAGAGGTCGGGGCCTTTGACGAGGAGTCCGCCCGCTGCTTTCATCGCAGAAGCTCTGACCACGCTCGAAACATCGGCATCAGAAGTTCCCGATGGGACGAACAGGGCTATGTCGCGGGCTATGAATGGATAATGAGAAAAAGGCTTATACGTTTTGTCTTTCGGAAGAGCGGTGAAAGAGAGATCGTTTATATTTTTCGGGACCGAGCGCGCGATGAGAGCGTCAAAATCGACTTCGATCAAGGCTCCGTAGGCGCCGGTCTCGATCGCGCCAGCGATCTTTATCCCGAGTTTGGATTCGAGAAGGGCGACGGCCTCCTTGAGGACCGATTCCGACGTAACGCCTTTTTTCTTTTTCACTTGAGAAACGCCTATGCAAAGCGACGTCTTTTCACCCGTTTTTGGGAACACCTGCCCTATTTCGAATATCTTCACCGCTTCGAGACCGAGCAAGTCGGCGTTCCGGACGTTCATTATCAAAGATTCCTGAAGCTTGGGCGCTATGCGTTCGCGAAGAGCCGATTTGTCGCTCGCCAAAGGATACGCCACTTCGAACGCGCCCTTCGGGACGAGCGTATAGAGGAGCGTCTCGGAAAAGCCGAGATCGACGAGGGTGTTTTTCGCCTTTTCAGCCCAATAGAATGTTTTATCGATCGGCGCGGCCGGAACGTCC
>JAIFWQ010000061.1 GCA_019661795.1 Candidatus Parcubacteria bacterium
GAAGGTGGCCGCGGCCGTCCTCGGGATCGACGAGTCATCAAATCTCGATCTCTTGGCTAAAGCGCTCATCGGGAACGGTCATACGGTTTCCCTTGCCCAGATCGAACTTCTCATCGAGCAGGTTGAAATGGGCGAGGAAGCACAGCTTCGGACAGATGGTTATGCTAACTTCTTCTTCGTCGAAGACAAAAACGGGAGTGTCTCTGTCGTGGATGTGCGCCGGTACGACCGCGGGCGGTGGAACGTCCGCGTCCACCGCCTCGGCTACGGGATCCGGTGGGGCGTCGCGTTTCGTTTCTTCTCTCGCAACTGACACTTGGATCCTTGGACCCTCTGTCACTTCTTAACTACGCTGGCTTTCGCAAGAAAGCTAGCGTATTCTTTTTACTATATGACAGCGACCTTCAGAAAAATTTCGGATGAAAAAGACCTGCGCGGCAAAAAGGTGCCCCTGCGCCTCGATCTGAACGTGCCGATCGAAAACGGCGCGGTGCGCGACGATTTCAGGATCAGGCGATCGCTCCCGACGCTCCGCATGCTCCGCGAACGGGGGGCGAAGACGATAGTCATCAGCCATATCGAAAGCGGACCAGACGCGTCGCTCGCCGCCATCGCCTCATATATATCGAAATCGGTCGAGATCAATGCGTTCGTCCCTGATCGCAATGCGGCGCAGGCGGCCGTGGACGCCATGGATGACGGCGATATCATCATGCTCGAAAATCTCCGCCGCGATCCGGGCGAAAAAGACAACGATCCGGCGTTCGCCGCCGGCCTCGCGCGCCTCGCCGACTGTTATGTGAACGACGCGTTCGCCGTTTCGCACCGCGAGCACGCATCCATCGTATCCGTGCCGAAACTTTTGCCGTCCTTCGCCGGCCCGCTTTTCGCCGAAGAGATCGAACAGCTCTCGAAGGCGTTCAATCCGCCGCATCCCTTCCTTTTCATCATAGGCGGCGCGAAATTCGATACGAAACTGCCTCTCATCGAGAGATTCCTTTCGATCGCCGACCGCGTATTCGTCGGCGGCGCTCTGGCGAACGATATCTACAAAGACAAAGGCTATGAAGTGGGCGTTTCTGTCGTTTCGAAGAATCCGGTCGACCTGTCGGCCATAGAAAAGAATCCGAAATTGTTGGTCCCTGCTGACGCTGTGGCAGTCGGCCCTTCGGGCAAGGCTATGAAATCTGCCGATCAGGTCAGCGCCGATGAAAAGATCCTCGATTCGGGACCGCAGGCGGCGCGCGATCTCTCAAACATATTGAAAACGGCGAAATTCGTCGTATGGAACGGCCCTCTCGGAGAATATGAAAAGGGATTCGTCCAAGGCACCGAAGATCTGGCGAAAGCGATCGCGGAGAGCGGAGCGGCATCGATCATCGGCGGCGGCGACACGATCGCCGTCGTGGCCAAGATGGGCATTTTGGAGAAATTCACGTTCGCCTCGACCGGCGGCGGCGCCATGATCGAGTTTTTGGCCAAGGGCACTCTGCCGGGGATAGAGGCGCTTAAGTTCGCGCACTAAAATTATAGGAAAAGGATATTGTGCAGTTGATGTTTTTGTGGTTCACTTTATTTGCTACGGGAAACCGCGCCAGACCGGCGTCACAGAGGCGTTCAGCGTGCCGATGTTAGTATCCCGACTTTGTCGGGAGAGTTCTATCTAAATCAAACATCTAGCTGAATGGGTGAGATGCTCGAAGAGACGTCTTCGACTTCAATTCCCATCCGTAGCCACCACCCTCGGGTGGTGTTTTACTTCATCTCCCTCCGTATCTTCTCCGCGTTTCCCGCGAAATCCTTCTTGTCGCCCTTCGCGTCTTCGCCCGGGTATACCCAGATGTGGGCGTGATGGACCTCTTCGCCGACGATTTTGGAGAGTACGAATTCCGTATCGAATGCTTTTTTCTGCGCCAGGGCGATCTTTCTCGCGACTTCGAAATATGCGCCGGCGTTCGGCACGTCCCAGACCCATCGATAATGGGTTTTCGGAATGACCAGGGCATGTCCCGGCGACCGCGGGTTGATATCGAGGAATGCGAGGAAATCCGCGTCTTCATAGATCTTGTGGGCGGGTATATCTCCGCGCACGATTTTGCAAAAAATGCAGTCTGTCATGCTATAAAAATAGCACATCTTCGCGTGGTAAAATACAGAGCATGAAATATTCCCTCCGAGAGCCTCTCGCAGAAAAGCCAGCAGGGCTTTCGGCGTTCTCGGACACGGTGGCGAACCTTTTGTCCGCTCGCGGCGTCAAAACGCGCGAGGAAGCCGAAGCTTTTCTTTCTCCCGACTACGATCTCCACACGCACGATCCTTTTTTGATGAAGGATATGGATCGCGCCGTCGAGCGCGTCTATAAGGCGATCAAAAGCGGCGAAAAGACGGTCATATTTAGCGACTATGACGCCGACGGTATTCCGGGCGCGGTCATTCTGCACGATGCGTTCAAGAAGATCGGCTTTGCGAATTTCGAAAATTACATTCCGCACAGGCATGACGAAGGCTTCGGCCTCAACAAGGCCGCCATCGACGGATTCAAAGAATCAGGCGCGACGCTCATGATCACCATCGACTGCGGCATCGCCGATATCGACGAGGTCGCGCACGCCAAAAGCCTGGGCATCGACGCGATCGTAACAGACCATCACGTGCCTCATGACGAATTGCCGCCCGCGTACGCCATTCTCAATCCGAAAGCCGCCGGCTGCGCCTATCCCGAGAAAATGCTCTGCGGCTCGGGCGTCATATTCAAGTTCGTCCAGGCGCTTTTTAGGAAGCACGGCGCGGAATTCGGCATAAAGCCCGACTGGGAGAAATGGTTCCTCGACATGGTCGGCATCGCGACGCTCTCCGACATGGTGCCTCTCACCGGCGAAAACAGGACGTTCGCGTATTATGGCCTGCAGGTTCTCAAAAAGACCAAACGCCCCGGGCTTTCGAGGCTTTTCGAAAAGCTCCGGGTGAAGCGCGAACATATAAGCGAAGACGATATCGGTTTCACGATCACGCCGCGCATCAACGCCGCGTCGAGGATGGGCGAGCCGTCGGCCGCGTTCGACTTGCTTTCGACCGACGATGAAGCCAAAGCCGACGCGTACGCCGACGCCCTCGAACATGTGAACAACGAACGCAAAGGTACCGTCGCCGCTCTCGTAAAAGAAGTGAAGAAGATCCTCGCCGAAAGGAACGTCGAAGAAAAAAGGGTGATCGTCCTCGGCAATCCGCTTTGGAGGCCGTCTTTGCTCGGTCTCGTCGCCAATTCTCTCGCCGAAGAAT
>JAIFWQ010000062.1 GCA_019661795.1 Candidatus Parcubacteria bacterium
GGGGCGAAAGACGAAGCCGAAGCATTGGCCAAGGAGAACCCCGATTTCACGTTCATATTCGACAATTCCAAGTCAGGCGCGTCGCTTTCGTGGGCGCATCTTTTCCCTGGCGAGAAAATGCCCGAGGTCATCAAATACGTCGAGGATTTCGATATCTGGCGATGGAAGTACGGCGCCGATACCAAAGCTATGGCCTGCTATCTCTTCCTTCTCGGCAACAAGCCGGAAGAAGTCCTGAAGCTTTTCGACGTTCCTCTCGACGAGGCGATGAAAGAAGGCCGCGCCATGAGCCGCTATGCGGATTTCCAGATCGCCGCGGCCATAAAGAACGTCGAGCCGCTCGAACTGCGGGCGGGCGATCATACGGTCCATATCTACAACATCACTTCGAACAAATCCGAAGCCGGCAATACGCTCTCCAAAGAGCGCAAGAGCGCGGTCGGCCTTTTCACCATCCACGGCAAAGACGTGCGTATCAGCTTCCGGTCGCTCGAAGAGCATTCGCCTTCGGCGCTCGACGTAGCCAGGGCTCTCGGCGGAGGCGGGCACAAGAACGCGGCGGCGGCGAAGATGCTCCTCGAAGATTTCTTCAAAGCGATCGTCAGAGAATAAACATAAAACCCCTCGCGGGGTTTTATTTTTTACGATACCGGATTCTTTCCCTGGATGATCCGTATGAGGAACATGATGATGGCGACGACCAGGAGGATGTGGATGAATCCGCCGAGCGTGTATGACGTCACGAGGCCAAGTATCCAGAGGATAAGAAGGAGCGTTGCGATCGTTATGAGCATATATTTACGATTATCGCTTATAAATTGCTTGTAAAGGCTCTCCTTTAATACGAGGCGCTCTCATAAAAAGTTACGCTCCGGCCGTAGAGCCGGAAAGCGGGCTTCCGGCCCATAACGCCAAATGCCTCCCGAGAGGAGGCATTAGCGTCGTCCGACGAAGATTCGCCGGACGTAATTCCCTTGCAGCACTATTTTGATCTTTTGAGATTGTCTATTTATAAAGAGCATCCGTATCTATTACGCCGCGTTTCTTCATTAAGTTTCGCGTTTAAGGGCCGTCCGGACAGACGGCCGTTTAGAGAAACAATCAAAGAAATGGTCGCGTAATACCAGCAGGAGACGCAATCAAGCCGATTTTTTCAGAAAGAAGACAGACCGGCGGAACGGACATATTCTCCTCTTTATCAAACAGAAGTATAGTCGACGGTTTCGGTCGATAGCTCCAACGGACATGGCAGAAAAAAAGCGCAAGCTCGTTTCGCCGTTCGGGGAGTATGTGAGGTTCGGCATCACAGGGGTTCTCAATACGGGAACGGACTTCATCGTGCTCAACGGCCTTCTCACCGCCTTCGGCGGGGCGCAGGGCGGCCTTTACATAGCCTCTAAAGCGGCTTCTTTTTCGGCGGCGGTCATCCAAAGCTACTTTCTCAACAAGTATTGGGTGTTCGATGCGGCCAAAACAGGCGCGGGCGCCGATGAAAAAGGCAGATTCCTCGCGGTCTCCATCGCCGGGCTCCTGCTCAACGTCGCCGGATCGTCTCTGGTCTTCGGTCTCCTCGGCTTTACAGGCATCTCGGATTTCAGGATAAAGGCAAACATCGGCGCCATAGCGGGAACGCTCATGGTGCTCGTCTGGAACTATATGGGATACAAATTCTTCGTCTTTAGAACAGCGCCTCTTAAAAAGTGAAACTCCTATGAAAAAAGTGCTCCTTTCCGTGATCATCCCCGCATATAACGAAGAAAAAAGGATCGGCGTAACACTCGCCGATTTAAAGCGGTTCTTTTCGGAAAAAGATTTTCCGTACGAGGTGATCGTCGTATCAGACGGATCGACCGACGGCACGGCGGATCTCGTCCGCGAATTCGCCAAAGGCTTCCCCGCTCTCAAGATCGTCGATAACAAAGAGAACCGCGGCAAAGGCTATGCGGTGCGATGCGGCATGCTCGAGGCTGCGGGCGAATACCGCCTTTTCATGGACGCCGACAATTCGGTCACGATCGATACGGTGGAGCCTTTCATAGAAGAAGCGCAGAGGGACGGAGCGGACGTGACGATCGGATCGATCGCCCTGTCCGATTCGGAGGTCGTCGAGCATAACGGCTGGCACAGGCGCGTCTTCGGGTCGATGTCGAAACTCCTCGTGCGCGCGGTGGCCACGCCCGGCATATATGACACCCAGCGCGGGTTCAAGCTCTTCACGGAAAAGGCGGCGAAAGCCATATTCCCGAGGCAAAAGATAAACAGGTTCGGATTCGACATCGAGCTCCTCGTCATCGCCCGCCTTCACGGATTCGCCATACGAGAGCTCCCTGTATCCTGGAACAATCCTGCCGGCTCGAAAGTGGACCTCAAGGCCTATGTCGATTCGTTCACAGAGCTCTGGAGGATATACGGGAACATGCTGCGCGGCGCGTATGATCCGGCGCATTCGGCGAGAGCGCGCCGCGCCGGAGCAGAGAAAGCGAGCCTCCTCGTTCTGTTTTTGGGAGAATTCCCCGCTCTGTTCTCGCGCCTCGTCCGCGAGATCCTGACTTCGAAGATCAGGCTTCAGGAGATCAAAAGAAGCCTGAAAGACAGCTTTTCAGGGCGAAGAGGAATGATCCTCGAAGAGTAGAAAAATGGAGAACAGGAAAACCAGCCTCGCGAGGCTGGTTTTCTCTTTGCCTTACTACCTTCAGACTTCAGAAGCGCCGGCCGTTAGTACGTCGTCGTCTCCGAAGACGAAGTCGCCGCCGTGGACTGATATTTGCTCTTCATGACCGATTGGAGAGCGTTGACCAGCCGAGCCTTAGCCGCCGAAGAAAGCGTAGTCGTCGCTTCGCCCCGAGCTATGGTTCCGGCCGTGCCGTTGAGATCGCTCTGGAACTGACCGGTTCCTTCGTCTTTAACGAAGACGCCGTACCACCATGGATAATTGACGGTCACGTTGCCGCCCGCGTCGACCATCGCCTGCACGGTCACGGTCATCGGTATGACGCCGAGGAACCTCGCCGGTTCCCGGTACCAGACCGATACCTGATTATCGTTCGACGCGATCTTCACGATATTCTCGTCGCTCATCATGAGCGATCGGGCATACGCTTCGAAATCGTTCGGCGATGTGACGCTCGCAGGCGCGATGTAGCCGGTCGTCGTCGCGGCGATATCCTGCCGCGTGAGGACGAACGCATTGACGCTCGACGACGCGCCGGCGTTCATCGAACCGTTCAGGGTATTGTACGCCGGATTGCCGACGTTATTCCCGTTA
>JAIFWQ010000063.1 GCA_019661795.1 Candidatus Parcubacteria bacterium
CGTTCTCCAGTATGTCTATGGTTATCGAAGGCGGCCCTTCGCCGTCCTTGGGCAAAGGATCGAGCGTCGCATCGGTGAGCATGATGAGATGCCTCGCCCGGCGATCGTCGCCGATGTCTTTCTGTTCGAGGCGATAATAGTTCGGATAGAGGAACGATATGCCGTAGCGGCCGGATACATAGCTCTTCGATGTTTCCGGCTTGAGATCCGCTGCGCGGGAAGGATAAAACTAATATGAAGCCCAGGCGACGGTGACGAGGAGCGCGGTCCCGACGAATTTCAGGCTGTTCTTGGTGTCTTTGAACATGGCGAGATCCTACGGTTAATAGATCTTAAGCGTTGCAGCGATCGAATCGAAAAGCGAGATCAGTTTCTGATGGTCGAACGCTTTGACCGCGCCAGCCGGATAATTGGCGATATTGCCCGAATGGATCATGTATCTTAAGGCAAAGCAGCGATTGCCTTTTTTGGTCGCATACACGGATTGCTCATAGAGATTCCCGGCTGCCGCCCCGACGGACGTCGCATACCTATATGTATATCGGCCGAGCGTTTTGGCCGATGACGTGCCCGGCGAATACAGAAAATCAGCCGGCGCGCATTCGACTTCAGAAAGCTCCTCGACGGCGATATATGAATCCGCCGAAAGGTTCGTCCCCGAGGCGAAGGACGCTGGTATGCGGAACGCCACGCCGGGAATCTCCCTTCCCGGCCCGAGATCATGGCTAAAATGGGATTCGTCGGCGCTCCAGTCGGCCGGAACCCCGATCTCGAAGCCGAGGTCCTGATTCGAATATGTCTGGCCCGAAAGCGCGCCGGTGCTCGTCGCGTCGATGGCGACGTCGTCGTATTTTTCAGGCTGGGGCGAGAATATGAACCAGGCGATCGCTATGGCGGCGAATCCGAGCGCGGCCAAGGCGACGAGTTTCTTCGTATGCATATGGATATCGCTTGCCATCCATCATACTACGAATCTCCGCGAAATTTTGTTTATACGGCGGCCGCGTGATAGCCTTTGACCATATGAGACCGATCCGAACGCCGAAGAAGGCGCATGGAGAGATATATGACGTCGCCGTGATCGGCGGCGGGCCTGCGGGCATGATCGCGGCGGGACGCGCGGCGGAGCTTTTGAAAGCCAAAGGCGGCGGCTCCGTGATCCTCATCGAAAAGAACGAAGGCCTCGGCAAAAAGCTCCTCATCACCGGCGGCGGCAGATGCAATGTGACGAACGATACGCCGGACGCGCGCGCCTTTCTCGGAAAGCTGAAAGGCAAAGGGAAATTCCTCTTCTCGACCTTTGCCCAGCATGCGGTGAAGGAATCGCTTGAATTCTTCCACGCCCGCGGCATGGAGACCAAAGTCGAGAACGAAGGCCGCGTCTTCCCTGTTTCGAATACGGCGCGTTCGGTCTGGGACGCGCTCGTCGAATATATGAAAGACAATAAGGTCGAGGTCATCACCGGCATGGCGGCCAAAGGCTTTCACGCCCGCGACGGCAGGATCGTCGGGGCGAACGTCGTCGGCAGAAACGGCGTGGAAACGATCGCCGCCGATTCATATATACTCGCGACCGGCGGCACGTCGCATCCGGATACAGGATCGACGGGAGAAGGCTTCGAATGGCTCCGCAAGATCGGCCACACGGTCGTCGAGCCCGATGCGGCGCTCGTGCCGGTCAAGATCGCCGAAAAATGGGTCCGCGACCTTTCAGGCGTATCGCATCAGAACGCCAAGATCACCATCATTGAAAAGAGCGCCGGTGAAGATAAGAGCGCCAAACCCGCCGAAAAGCGCCTCGCGTCACGCGTCGGCCGCATGGTATTCGCCCATTTTGGCATAAGCGGGCCTCTGGTATTGAATTTCTCGCGCGAGATCCGCGACGCTCTCGGCTACGTCCAGCCCGGCGATAAAATAGAGCTCTCGCTCGACATCATGCCGGACTTCGACAATGCGGCATTAGACAAAAAAGTTCAGGAAGTCTTCACAGCCAATTCGAATAAAAAATTGAAGAATGCCCTCAAAGACCTCGTCACGCCCGCGATGACGCCTGCCATACTTTTCCTGACGAAGCTCGATCCTGAAAAAGAGATAAATATCGTGACGCGCGAAGAACGGCTGACATTATGCCGCATTTTGAAAGACATGCGCATGACGCCGACCGGATTTCTCGGCAAAGAAAAAGCGATCGTCGCTTCTGGCGGCGTGAAGCTCGAAGAAGTCGATTTCCGCACTATGCAGTCGCGGCTTTTCCCTAATCTCTATCTCATCGGCGATGTTCTCGACATAGACAGGCCGTCGGGCGGCTACAGCCTCCAGCTCTGCTGGTCGACGGGATGGGTCGCGGGCACGCACGCGGCAAAAAGCTAGCCGCCGAACTCCTCGTTCTGCCGCTTTTGCACGTCCTCTTCGGAAAGGCCAAAATGATGGGCGATCTCGTGCCAGAGCGTCTCGAATACCACGTCTTCGACGGGCTTGCCCGAATCGAGCGCCTCGTCGAGGATCGGCATGCGATAGAGGACGATCGTATCCGGCAATTCGAAGCCGGCCATGACCGTGCGTTCGGTCTGCGGCACGCCTTTGTAGAGGCCAAGAAGATCCATATGATCGTCGAGATTCATATCGGCGACCGTTTGAGAATCGACGAGATCCTCGACCGTAACGGCCACGTTCTTCATCTTCTCTTTGATCCAGCGCGGCAATTTTTCATACGCCCGCGCTACGATCTCTTCGAAATTATCGGGATTCACGGCTCGATTCGCCTCGGGCCTTCAGAGCGGCCTTTATGGCGAAAGCGATGATGGAGATCATCCATCCGAGAGCGGCGAGAAATCCGATCTTGCCGATCCTGTCTTCGACTTCGCGCAGGGATTTTCCGGAGACGACGTAGCCTTTGCCTTTTCCATAGGCGGTCTGGTCGAATTTCCGTATGACGCTCGCGATGCGGACGCCTTTTTCAGGCTCGAGGGTCACGCGATCCTCATCGACTTTGTCTGCATACGCGAACACGCCTTGCGGAAGCGACAGAGCTTTGCCGCCGAGAGCGCCGGATGATGCGAGAACCTTGCCCGCTTCGTCATATACGGCGACGAAGGGCGACAGACTGGTAGCGACGTCGACTTTGCGGAGCTTGTCGATATCGGCGAATACGGCGTCCGGCTGGGCTCCTGCGTTCAAAAGGCTCGCCATATCGCCCGCGATCTGG
>JAIFWQ010000064.1 GCA_019661795.1 Candidatus Parcubacteria bacterium
GGAGATGGGAAAACTATAAAAGGCCCAATTAAATTTTGGCAGATTCACAAATTTCTCTATCGGAGATAGGAGGCTTTGAAAGCTATTCAGAAAGATCGTAAGCGGTATCGAGAGGATACGAAGTTTCTATGCAATCTCTCATGACTTCTTTGTGCTTGCGATTCAGTTCAGAATCAGATGCCGGGAGGCATTCTCCCTCCATAAAGCAGAGCGCGTAGGGTTCATTTTCGATATAAAAAATACCGACATATTCGCGCGAAACCTTTTCTTCTCGAAGGGCGGCGAGCGCCTCGCTTTTATATGTAGTCGAAAGCTCTTTTGCCCATGTGAGCAGTTTTTCAAGCTTTTCTTTTCTTATCTTATATATTCGAAATTTCATTTTCATAAAAATAGAGGCTCGGTTTGGCACCGGCCTCTAGGATATAAAGAACGATCGTCAGGCGAACGCCCAAACCCGACCGGCTTCCGCGAACGGGAAGAGGGCATGTTCGTCAAGATCTGGAGGAGTCGCCACGCCGTCGTACATGATGCACATGAGCCGTGCATCAACGACGCTGCGCGGCCAGACCCGCGGGTCGAGGCCGTCCTCGCCGAAGAGTTCCTTCAGGATCCCGAGAGTATACCCGTAGAGCGTACGGACATTTTCGAGCTGTCCGGCATGATCATGATCGAGCGGGATGTGATGCATCGGACCGCCGATCACGTCTTGTCCGAACCGCGCGAATTGCCTGGTAAAAAGCATGTGCGCATGCCAGAAGGGGTCGATCTCCGCCGAGACCGCATGCCCGTTCTTGGGATTGAGGACCGGAAGCGCGTAGTACTGCTTCAGGCCGAGGATGCCGAGGTCGAGATATTCCTCGGACGCTTCGATACCCATGGATTTGAGGATCTCACGCGCCTTTTTGCGGACAGCGGAGAAATCTTCGCTGTCGATACGTTCGAGTCTCTGCCGCTGAAGCGGAGAAACGGTTGCTTTCAGAAGCCCGAGGAGGGCGATTTTTGAGCTATTCATTGTGTGGAGTACTCCTTGCGTTGCAGGAAATTCGCAGTTTCTTTGCTTTTGGACGGCAATCGCGAACTCTGATGTAAAGCGTATACCCGCTTCGGTCTTTGTCAAGGATAGACTACAATCACCTCAACGCCGCCTTCACCCGAAAAAGATCCACGATGTTTTTTTGCGCGATACGACGCGGTCGTTTCGGGCTCTTTGCGGCCGGACCTCACTATACAAAACTTGACGAACAGGCAAGATTTAGTAATGTTGTAATCAGAGGTTACCCACGCGATAGTGGAATACGCTCTCGAGACAAGAACGCTGAATCATATTCTCATGAAACAACGCGTAATCCTGCTCTGTGGTCCCGGTTGTTGCCCGGCCTGTCCCGAAGTTTTCGATAACGCTACCGCGCCCGCGGAAAAGCAAGTCGAAATCACGGACGATTTCGGCGGCAAAGTGGCCATGTCCAAATCCCAATTTTCCGTTCTCGTCAAGAGCGCGAAAGAAGGCAAGTTGGACAACTACGCGCAAGCGTAAGTCAGATTCATCCGGAGACGCCTGTACGGTGTCTCCTTTTTAATTAATATTATGAATATACCAGTCTACATACAACATGCTCCTACCGTTCTCGATGGGACGGCAAAGGTTTGGATCGACGATTTTTTGGCTGGGTTGCCTAAAGAGGCGACGATCCTCGAGATCGGCAGCGGTACGGGTCGCGACGCTGAATATATCGAGAGGAAGGGGTATCCGGTGATCCGCACTGATATACATCAGGAATTCGTGGATCATCAAAGGACCGCCTACGAGAAGCAGGTCTATATATACGATGTGACGAAAGACTCGCTTCCTCCAAACCTGCCGCAAACGTACGATGCGATCCTTGCGCGTTCGGTGCTAAATCATTTTACGCTCGAAGATCTGAAGAAAATATTCATGACCTTAGCCGCTCGATTAAATCCAGGAGGAAAGCTGGCCTTCAATATCACGAAAGAATTCGATCTAAACGAGATCGCCAGTATTTTGAAGAATAATCAGATCCAAATATACGAGACTCGCGCCGTAGAAGGGGAGCAATGGGCATATCTGCTTTGCGGCAAAAAAGGTAAATAATACTTTAAGCGAAATCCAGTATCGGGAACGTTATGCTTTCGCCAGCGTAACTTTCTTCAACAGCATCTTCACCCGAAAAAGATCCACAATGCCTCTTTTTGCTCGCCCGAAATGAGTGTATTTAGTGACTCCGTGGAGGCGCGGGCGGTGTTTGATGGGAACTTCGACGATCGCAAGGTCGGCATGATGAAAGATCGCGGGAATGAATCGATGGAGTCCTTCGAAAGGAAAGAGGTGTCGGACCGCGACCGATCTGCGAATCGCTTTCAGGCCGCAGGCGCTGTCGCGTATGCCGTCATGTAAAACCATGCGTCGGATCGCGTTCGCGATGCGCGACACGACGCGGGCGTTCCGCGCGTCTTTCCGATCGACCCTCGATCCGCAGACCAGATCCGCTTCGGCTAGACGGCTCGCAAGGGGAAGGATATCAGCTGGATCGTATTGGCCATCGCCGTCGACGAGCACGCAGGATTCGTTTTTTGCGCGCAGGAGGCCTTCATGAACGGCGAAGCCTTTGCCGCGATTCCTTTCGAATTCGATGAGGACGATATCGGCATGGGAACGGATACGGGACTGGAGCGCCGCGTTCGTGCCGTCCATCGAGCCGTCGTCTATGGCCACGATCTCGGCATCAGGAAGGATCGTACGGATCTCGGAAAGCACCGGATCGACGTTGTCTTCTTCGTTATAAAAAGGAATGATGAGAGATATCATCGCCTCCGCATTATACTCCGCTTCAAAAGGAACGCCCGAAAGCGTTCGAACAGGGCCTCGAACGAAAATCCTGTGCATAATATCCGCGACTTCGGCGAGCCGTTGTACATCATCGCCAACCTGCTGTATGAGGATCCGGCGGACCCGATGATGTGATCGGTCTCGGCGAGGAGAAAAAAATCTGTCGCATCGCGAAAATCGTCATCGGCGCTCGGATCTCTCGGCCAGCGGTCTTTCGCCTCGAGGTCTTTGGGATATGAAAGAGTTCTGCCGCCGAGACGTTGTCGAAAAGTTTTTTCATTGGCTTG
The DNA here is from genome assembly GCA_019661795.1 of Candidatus Parcubacteria bacterium. Lineage (GTDB taxonomy): Bacteria > Patescibacteriota > Minisyncoccia > Phycocordibacterales > UBA6065 > UBA6065. The sequence goes on from JAIFWQ010000064.1 coordinate 3,133, forward strand.
GCTATCTGTCGCCAAGAAGAAAAAAACATCTTCAGGCA
>JAIFWQ010000065.1 GCA_019661795.1 Candidatus Parcubacteria bacterium
CGTCTCCTTGTCGCGGATCTCTCCCACCATGATGATGTCAGGGTCCTGTCGGAGCGTGGTGCGCAGACCCGATGCGAAGGTATAGCCGATCTCCGGGCGGACCTGCGACTGCGACACGCCCTCCATGTTGTATTCGATAGGGTCTTCGAGCGAGAGCACGTTCTTGGACTCGTCGTTGATCTCGTTCAGCATCGCATAGAGCGTCGTGGACTTTCCGGATCCGGTCGGGCCGGAGATGAGGATCAGTCCGTATGGCTTCTTCATGGCGGTGCGGATGGCGGTCAGGTTGCGCTCGGAGAAGCCGACGTCGTCCAGCGACTTGATGCCCTTCTCCTGGTCGAGGATTCGCATCACGACCTTCTCGCCGTAGTAGGCCGGGAACGTGGACACGCGGAAGTCGACCTTGCGGCCTTCGATGCGGGCGCCGAAGCGGCCATCCTGAGGCTTGCGCTTCTCGTCGAGCTTCATGTTCGAGAGGATCTTGATGCGGGCGACGACGGCGTCATGGACTTTCGTCGGGAGGACGAGGGACGTATGGAGGTCGCCGTCCACGCGGAAGCGGACGCGCACTTTGTCGGAGAGCCGTTCGATGTGGATGTCGGAAGCGTTGCCTTCGACCGCATAGCGGAGCATGGTCGCGACGATCTTGGTGACGGGAGCGTCTTCGATGATGCGGGTCTCCCCTTTTTCAGGGGCTTTCTCGTCGCCCGCGTCGCCGTCGATGTCCGCGATGTCGGTCTCGAGCTCGTCGAGGGCTTTGGTCACTTCGCCGGAAAGGCCTTTATAGAGCGTGATCGCCTGCTGGAAGTCTTCTTCGGATATGAGAAAGACCTTGAACGGCATGTTGACCTTCGACGCGATGAAATTGAGAGCGTCGCGCGCTTCGATATCGTCGGGATCGACGACGCCGACCTCGAGGACGTTCTGTTTGACCGAGAGCGGCACGAATCTATAATGCAGGGCCGATTCTTCGGGAATGTATTTGAGTATGTCGAACGGGATCGCCTGGTCTTTGATCGATCGGGCCGGCACGCCGAGGTATTCGCCTTTGGCGGCGAGCAGGTTCGCTTCGCTCACGCCTTTTTTCTTGAGCACGGCTTCGATCGGCGCGCCGGTGAGGCGCGCCTCCTCCGACGCCGATGCGGCGTCCTTTTTATCTATAGTCCCCTTCGTTATAAGGATGTCGAGTACGCTCATGCGGATCGGATATTATGCCCGAAGCCTATCGGGAAGACGTCGTCGAAGCGCCGGAAAAAGCAGAATCGGCCGCGGAGATGGCGGAGAAAGGATTCGCCCTGCCCGCCGGCTGGGGCGCGAGGACTTTGCCGAAATCCTTGAGCGTCGCCCATGCAGGGTCGGTGAAGATCCCGCCGTCGAGCTTGAGCTTCTTCAGCGCGCGGAGCGCGGCGAGAAGGTCGGTGTCGACGGACGCGCTCTCGGAGGCCGATTCGGACGTGAGGAGCGTATCGGACGACCTGTCGCGGGACGCATAGAAATAGCCGGCGATGCCGATCGCCACGATGATGGCGATGACTATGATCAGGTTCCTGCTGTTCGCGTTCTCTTTCATATTATTTGAGCCAATAGGTCTTCACCGTCACGTTGTAATCGTAGAGCGGGCCGGTATCGTTCGACGCGAACTGCACCGCCGTCACGTTGATGACGCGGAGGCTGTGCTCGACGTCGCGCAGGAACGCCAGGAACGTGTTGTACGCCGCGGTCGTCGAGAACGAAAGCGTGAGCGTGCCGTAAGGCGTATTGTCTTTGCCTATGGTGTCTTTCTTCTCGTTCGCGTCGGTCTTGAAATTCCTGATCCTCATGCCGTAGGCTTTCGCCATCTCGTCGATATCGATGATGAGGCGGACGTTGTCTATGTTATCCGGCAGGAGCTTGGCGAGCTTGTCGAGATCCGTCTTTTCCATGGCGTTGAATTTCTCGAGCAGCTTGTCCCTCTGGGCCTGGAGCTCTTTCGAATTGTCGAGGGCTTTGTCGTAATCGGCTTTTTCGAGCCGGAGCTTCTGGATCTCCGTGTACGCCGGATCAGCATAGCCGAAGAAAAGGCCGATGGAGGCGACGATGAGAACTATGGATATGATGTTGCTCATTTGCTTTTAAAAGATACGAGGCCCGGATCGATCGTCGCGGTCAGGCTGAAGCCGACGTTGCCCGTAGGCTCGAGAGCCATGTCGGAGAGGATCGCGTTCTTGAGCTGTTTCTGGGCGTTGAGGAGGTCGGACTGGAGGGCGACGGCGGCATAGCTCTGCGCCTGGCCTTTCATGGTGACCGTGATCTTGTCCGGAGACAGGTATGAGAAGTTGAAATCCTTGAAGCGAACGGATTTGAGCGTCACGGTCGAAAGGAAATCGAGGAACGGCGTGATGGCGATGTGGGACGCGAGGAGATTCTTCCCCGTCTCGAGCCTGGTGTCGAGCCGGATGATCTGATTTATGAGCTCGGGCTCGAACGCGCCTTTCGCCCGGTCGAGAGAAGCCTTGCCTTCGGCGATCTGCTTCTTCAGAACGCCCTGATAGAAATATGCGCCGCCCGAAAGAGCCAGTGCGACGAGGAATATGATCGTCGCGAGAAGAGAGAAGAGCCCGATCGGAGACGATGGGCGCGCCGCCGCGACCGTGATCGGCTTCTTCGGTATGAACGATGATTGGAATCGAGGATCCATGATGCTCTTTAGGGCGAAAGTACAGGTCTATTATACACCGCGACGCTCGAAAGCTATCCCCATTATTCGGATTCCTGCAGTTTTCGGAGGGCGACGCCGATGGCGACGGCGAATTCCGGCCCGGCAGTGCGCAGGACAGGCTCGAGGAACGCGGGCGCCTCGGTTTTGCCGAACGGATCGCCGAGAACGACTTCGGTCTGGAACCTTTCGCGGGCGAGGTCGAGAAAACCCTTGAGGAGCGTCCCCCCGCCGGTGAGCACGATCTTGGCTATGCTCCTGTTGTATCTGCGCTCATAGCTCGCGATGACGCGGTTCGTCTCTGAAAATATGTAATCGAGGTTGAGAGAGACGATCTCTTTGACGCTCTTGTTGTCCGGCTCGGAAGAAAGCCCGATGGTGCGTTTGATATGTTCCGCATCCCCCACCGACGCGCCGAGAGCGCGGGAAAGGGCGAGCGTGATCTCCTGCGATCCTCTGTTTATGGTA
>JAIFWQ010000066.1 GCA_019661795.1 Candidatus Parcubacteria bacterium
GGGATCCATTGCGCTCCTTCGCGTTTGAATGCCCATGACGCGCTTCCCGGCGTCGCCAAAGAGAATCCGTTATCGGAAAGGATGTGATTCACCTCTTGCGCAGCCTTATTTTTGTTCGTCGTCAGGGCTTCGATGATCATGGCGCAGCCGCCTGGGCCGTACGCCTCGTAAACGATGGCTTCGAGGGCCGCGCCCGGTTCATTCGCCTTTTTAACCGCGCGTTCGATGACGTCGTTCGTCACGTTCTCTGCTTTCGCCCGTTCGATGAGGGCGCGCAGGCTCGGCGCGCTTTTGTCGCCTTTGACCTTCTGCGCCTCGGCCGATATCAGTTTCGCGTATTTCGAATAGAGCTTCGATTTCGCGCCGTCGGTCTTGGCTTTCTTATCCTTTATCTGCTTCCATTTATTATGTCCCGCCATGGCTAGCGTTTTATCTTCAGATGGTCGAACGCCTTGTCCGTGGCCTTTCTGCCGCGCGGCGTGCGTTCGATGAGGCCGAGCTGGAGAAGATACGGCTCATGCACTTCTTCCACGGTCGCCTCTTCTTCGGAAAGGGAAGCGGCGAGCGTATTGAGCCCGACCGGGCCGCCGCCGAACTTGTCTATGAGCGTTCTAAGAAGGTCGCGGTCGGTCTGCGTCAGCCCGAGCTCGTCGATGCCGAGCATGGCGAGAGCCTTGTCGACGATGCCGACCGATACGGCCATTTTTTCGACCTGGGCGAGGTCGCGGACGCGCTTCAAAAGGAAATTGGCCGTGCGCGGCGTGAAGCGGCTCCGTTCCGCGATCTTCTTCGACGACTTCTCGTCTATATCTATGCCGAGGAGCCGCGCCGAACGATGGATGATCTCCTGGATCTCCTTTTCCGTATAGAATTCGAGCCTGAACGTGCCTCCGGAAAAGCGCGACCGCAGAGGCGAAGACAGAAGCGCGACCCGCGTCGTCGCGGCGAGGAGCGTGAACGGCGGCAGTTCGAGCTGGATCGTCCTCGCCGACGGCCCTTTGCCTATGATGATGTCGAGGGATCCCGATTCCATGGCGGGGTAGAGCACTTCTTCGATCGCCTTGTTCAGGCGATGGATCTCGTCTATGAAAAGCATGTCGCCAGGCGCGAGATTGGTGAGGATCGACGCGAGGTCGCCGACCTTCTCTATGGCCGGGCCCGACGTCGCCTTGAGCTGGCTCGCCGTCTCTTTCGCTATGAGGTGCGCGAGCGTTGTTTTGCCGAGGCCGGGAGGGCCGTAAAAAAGGATATGCTCCGGCGGATGTTTGCGCTCGGCCGCGGCGCGGAGGAGGACTTTGAGGTTGTCCTTGATCGTTTTTTGGCCGACGTATTCATTCCACGACGAAGGGCGCAGGGTCGTGTCGAGAAAAAGGTCGTCAGGAGCCTTATCTAAGGCCTTATTTGGGGAGTCCTGCCGTGCCGCTTTGGAGGTACTTGACATATGAAAAGCTTTATGCTACGATACTTGTGTCAGATTGAAATCTTTCCAGAGTATAAATCTCTAAGCAATTAAACCTTACGGTTTACTAGCTGTCACTCGGAGGACGTTCTGGTTAGCCGCTTCGGCGACTTTACTGGGTCCATCCTGCGAACTCAGCTTAGCTTTTGATGCATATCCTAAGTATTGCTTAGAGATTTATGTTCTGGAACCGCCGCCCTTGAGGGCGGCTTTTTCTTTTTCGTCTTCGCTCATAGTACTCCTCATATCCTCGGGCGCAATACTCTTTTTTCAAGGGAGCACACGATGGGGGATGAGGCAACTATTCCTCGACGCTGATGACTCTCTCCAATTCCTGAAGAGACGTCACGCCGCGCAGCACTTTGAGCACGCCGTCCTGAAGCATGGTCAGGATGCCTTGGGCCGTAGCGGCTTTCGCTATCTCCTGTTCGCTCGCCGATGTTTCGATGACCTTGTTCAGGGCCGCATCGACGACGATGCCTTCATAAAGCCCGACGCGGCTCTGATATCCGGTCTGGTTGCACGCGGCGCAGCCGACGGGCTTCCAATACGTGTCGTGCTTTTCAGGAATCTCCGACTTGTCCGCGATGGACGCGAGGACTCGTTCGATCGATTCTTTATCCGGGCTGGCGATCGGCTCTTCTTTTTTGCATGCCGGGCAGAGCTTTCTCACGAGGCGCTGGGCGAGGGCGATCGTCACGGCCGAAGATATGACGCGCGGATTCACGCCGAGGTCGATGAGGCGGGGGAACGCGCCCGCAGCGTCGTTCGTGTGGAGCGTCGAGAACACGAGGTGCCCCGTGAGCGCCGAATTGATGGCGGTCGTCGCCGTTTCGCTGTCGCGGATCTCGCCCACCATGATCACGTCGGGATCCTGGCGCAAGGCCGACCGTAGTCCGAGGGCGAAGGTATAGTTTTTCTCGCTATTGACCTGCGTCTGGACAATGCCGGGGAGGTGGTATTCGATCGGGTCCTCGATGGTGATGATTTTAATATCGGGCTTGTGGATCTTGCGCAGGAACGCGTAGAGCGTCGTCGTTTTGCCGGATCCCGTCGGGCCGGTCGTGAGTATCATGCCGTTCGGCTTGGCGATCTCCTTCAATATGATGCCGAGGAGCTTTGTCGGGATGCCGAGGTCCTCGAGAGGCACCTGGATCGATTTCGGATTGAGAAGGCGCATCACGACCGATTCGTTGTACGCGCCGGGCAGTATCGACGTGCGGATCTCGATGTCGTCTTCGCCGATCTTCACGCTGAAGCGCCCGTCCTGCGCTTCCGATTTTATATTGAGTTTGAGCCCGGAAAGGAGCTTGATGCGCGACAGAAGGAGCCCGAACGTTTCGAGGTCGAATTGCAGGATATCGGTGAGCACGCCATCGAGCCGGTACCGCAGGCGCACATATGATTCTTCCGGCTCTATGTGGATGTCGGACGCCTTATTAGCGAGCCCGCCGGAGAGCACGATCTCGAGTATCTTCGATATGCGGAAGCCTTTCTTAAGCTTCAGGATCTCCGTTATGGACTTCTTTACATCCTCGACGGATTTTATTTGAGAGAGGAACGTCCTGATGTCTTCGCTCGATATATCGAGGGCGCCAGCTTTCGTTTCCGTCGAGAAC
>JAIFWQ010000067.1 GCA_019661795.1 Candidatus Parcubacteria bacterium
CGCCTCGAGATAGAAAGGGAGGCTCTTAAAAAAGAGATCGAGTCCGCGAAGGATAATAAGGACGAAGCGAAAGCGCCGAAAAGCCGCATCAAAGCCATCGAAAAGGAGATCGCCGACCTCAAAGAAGAGACCCAGGAGCTCGAGCTCAAATGGAAGAGCGAAAAAGAGCTGCTCACTTCGATTAAATCTCTGAAGAAAGAGCTCGAAAAGCTGCGCCTCGAAGCCGAGACCGCCGAACTGAAGGCCGAACTCTCCAAAGCCGCCGAGATCCGCTATGGCCGCATCCCGGCCCTCGAAAAAGACCTCGATTCCAAGCTCAAAAAATTGAAGAAGCTCCAGTCTTCGCGCCGCATATTGAAGGAAGAGATCACCGAGCAGGACATCGCCGACATCGTGTCGCGTTGGACGGGCATACCTGTATCGAGGATGCTCGAAGAAGAGGCGCAGAAGCTCATGCGCATGGAAGACGAATTGTCGAAGCGCGTGGTCGGCCAGCAGGAAGCGGTCAAAAAGATCGCTGACACCGTTCGCCGCGCCCGCGCGGGCATAGGGGATCCGAACAGGCCGATCGGCTCGTTCCTTTTCCTCGGACCGACAGGCGTGGGCAAAACCGAGCTCACGAAAGCGCTCGCCGAATTCATGTTCAACGACGACAAGGCCCTGATCCGCGTCGATATGTCCGAATTCATGGAAAAACATTCGACGTCGAAGCTCATCGGCGCGCCTCCGGGCTATGTCGGATACGAAGAAGGCGGCTCGCTCACCGAAATGGTCCGCCACCGCCCGTATTCCGTTATATTGTTCGACGAGATCGAAAAAGCCCATCCGGAAGTCTTCAACATACTCCTGCAGGTCCTCGATAACGGCCGACTGACGGATACGAAAGGCCGCACGGTCAATTTCAAGAACACGGTCATCATCCTCACTTCGAACATCGGCGCCCAATACATAGATAAGATGGAGAAGATCGGCTTCGCCTCGGATTCGAGCGAGAAGCGCAAATACGAGGACGTGAAGGGCAAGGTCGTGGAGAGCCTCAAAGACTACTTCAGGCCGGAATTCCTCAACCGCCTCGACTCGATCATCCTCTTCGACGTGCTCTCGACGGAAGCGATCAAAGACATCGTCAAGATCCAGATCGCGCAGGTGGTCAAGCGCCTCGAGGAAAAAGAGATCAGGCTCGAAACATCTCCCGCGGTCCTCGACTATCTCGCCAAGGAAGGCTACGATCCGAAATTCGGCGCGCGCCCTCTGAAGCGCCTCATCCAGGAAAAGATCCTCACGCCGATCGCCGGGTTCATGATATCGCAGGGCGTGGGCAAAGGCGGCATGATCGCTGTCGGCGTGAAAGGCGGCGAATTCACTTTCGACGTGAAAAAAGGCAAGAAGCCGATACAGATAAAGGCGTTCGGCGACGAGCACGTCGAGGCGGAGAAAGTGGCGTAAAAGGAAAAATCTGCTAAAGTAGTGGAGTTCTTGAAATGCGCCGATCGTATAGCGGCAATTACACCGCGCTGTAAACGCGGCGACCATTGGTCTACGGGGGTTCGAGTCCCTCTCGGCGCACAAAATCGATTTCTCTTCGTATTAGATGGGTGAGCAATAAGGTATTTTTCATCATCGGCGCGAGCGGGTCGGGCAAGACTATGGCCATGGAAGGCATAGAGAAGAGATTGCCCAAGGCTTTCAATTACTGCTATTACGACAGCCTCGGCACCCCGACCGACGAAGAGGTCTATCGCGACTACGGCAGCTGGGACGAATGGCACAAGCATCTCACCGGCATCTGGGTCGAGAAGATCAAAAAGGATCTTATCTCGAAAAAGCACACGATCATCGATGGCCAGATCAGGCCGGATTTCATCGAAGAAGCCTGCGGCAGACATCGCATCGATTCGTACGAAGTCATCCTTCTCGAATGCTCCCTCGAAGAGCGCAAGCGGCGGCTCATCGAACGCGGCGTGCCGCACGTCATCAATCCGACGCTCGATCCATGGGTCAGATATCTGCATGACGAGAGCGCGAAAAGGGAATATCTGATCATCGATAACACGAATCTGCGGCCTGAAGAGACGCAGGAGATCCTCCTCGCGTATATAGCGAATACCCTGAAGAAACCGCGAAAAAAGCGTGCTACTATTCATGTCTATGAAGAAGCAGCAGAAGAGCCGGAACGAGCAGCCGAACCGCGCGTGGGTCGAAGTCGACTACGGGGCGATAGAGAATAACGCGCGGGTGCTGAAGGGGCTTCTTGCCGGCGAAGCCGCTATGATGGCCGTCGTCAAATCGAATGCATACGGCCACGGCATGGTGGAAAGCGCCCGGGCGGCCCTCCGCGGCGGCGCGGCATGGCTCGGCGTCGACGAAATGACCGAAGCCCTGGCACTGCGCGCCAAAGGTATCCGGGCGCCCATCCTCGTCCTCGGCTATACGCTTCCCGTGCTTTACAAGGCCGCCGCCGAAAAGAAGATCTCGCTCACCATTTCTTCCCTCGAATCATTGCAGAATCTGGCCAAGGCGCGGCTTTCGAGGAAGCTCCGCATCCATATCAAATTCGATACCGGCCTTTACCGGCAGGGCATATCGGAGACTCACGTCCAGCAGGTCATCCGCCTGATATCGGCGAAAGATTTTCCCGCGGTCATCGAAGGCGCATATACCCATTTCGCCGTTATGGAAGACCCGATGAGGCAGGAATATTCCAAAATGCAGGCGCGGGCGTTCAAAGGCATCGTCGCGAAACTCCAGGCGAAAGGATTCACGCCGATCACCCATGCATCCGCGAGCTCGGGCATCCTCTTTTCAAAGGATTTCCATTTCGATATGTCCCGCGCGGGTATAGTCCTTTATGGCCTCTGGCCTTCGCCCGAAATAAAAAAATGGGCGGACGGGGGAGAGCGCGTCAATATCGTTCCGGCGCTTTCGTGGAAGACGATCGTCTCGGAAGTGAAGCTCGCGAACAAAGGATCGAAAGTCGGTTATGACCTCACCTATGAATTGGCGCGTCCGTCGCGCATAGCGATCATACCTGTCGGCTATTGGCCCCTTTCC
>JAIFWQ010000068.1 GCA_019661795.1 Candidatus Parcubacteria bacterium
GGAAGAAGAGAATCGCAGGCTCAAAAACGAGCTCATCGAACAGGATTGCTACGGGACGTTCATCCGCGCCCTCGCCCAACTCCATTTTTCAACCGATGACAACAGCAGAAGGAATGCCGGAAAGGGCGTCCTCGTCGACGAGGACGCCGCTCACGCCCATTGGAGGCAGAACGGCGGTCCAGAAGCGTTCGGCAAGGCCTTTCCAACGCCGCGGTCGGTCATGCATCATTTCGCCGAGCGCCATTCGGTCCGCAGGAGAATGAGCAATCTCGCCTCATAGCGCCGCCGCCCCTATTACAAGGGGCGGTTTTTTATTTTGGTATACTGATGACCATGCCGGAAAATCAGAAAACCGAAGAATTGAAGAAGATCAGGGACGAGATCCTCGCTCTGAAGGAATCTCCGCTCTATGAATACCGGACGGATAATAAATATTTTCCCGTCATCGGCGAAGGCAGCCATGACGCGCATCTCATGTTCGTCGGCGAAGCGCCGGGAGAGAACGAAGCGAAGACCGCACGGCCGTTCTGCGGCAGGGCGGGCAAGGTGCTCGACCGGCTCCTCGAATCGATCGGCATGGATCGAAAATCCGTCTACGTGACCAATCTCGTCAAAGACCGTCCGCCCGGCAATCGCGATCCGGAACCGGCGGAGATCGCTCTCTATGGCCCGTTCCTCGACCGGCAGATCGCCCTCATGAAGCCTCGGGTCATAGCCACTCTCGGCAGGCATTCGATGAAATATATATTCGAGAAATACGGCCTCGGCGCGGTGCTTCAACCCGTATCGAAGATCCACGGCAAGGAATTCAAAGGCACCGCTCCGTATGGCGAAGTGACCGTCGTCGCCCTGTACCATCCGGCGGTCGCGCTCTATAACGGGAGCATGCTCGAGGACATGACCGAAGATTTCAAGATACTTAAAAAATACATCTGATGCTCGACCAGCTCAACCGAACATATGCCAAGCTCCATAGCGCCTACGAGAAAGCTTTTTGGACCTCGTACATGGGCGATCACAGCGTCGACGCCAAGCTCCAAAAAGCCCATGCGGCGCGGGACGCGTTCCGTTCCGATCCGAAGCTCGCCCATGCCGTCGATCTCCGTCTCGCCAAAGCCAAAGGAAAAGAAAGGGAAGGGCTTCTCGTGTGGAAGCATTTTTTCAGCCTGTATCAGACGCCCGCGCATCTCGGGGCGTTGAGGAAAGACATAGCCGATCTCGAAGCCCGAACCCTCAAAGAGCAGACGAGCAGAAAAGAAGGCTACATCGATCCCGCCGCCAAAAAATTCGTCGAGGCGTCGCGGAACAAGATGCGGAGCATGGTATCGACCCATCCGGAAGAGAAGGTGCGCAAGGCGTGCTTCGAGGCTCTCGAAAAATTGCCGTTCGACACGCTCGAGCTCTACGTCGAGATCGTGAATAAAAGGAATCAGTTCGCCAAAGCGCTCGGCTATGAGGATTTCTACGCCTACAAGCTCGAGATCGACGAGAAGATGACCAAAAAAGAGCTCTTCTCGATCTTCGACGCCATATACGAAAAGACGAAATATGCGTTCGGCGAAATCCGCGATCTCGAAAAAACGATGCCGGGCCTGCGCAAGCCGTGGAATTTCAGCTACATGATGACGGGCGATTTCACGAAAGAAGAAGATCCGTATTTCAGCTTCGACAAGGCGCTCATGTACTGGGGAAGATCGTTCTCCGCCCTCGGCGTCGATTTCGCGGACGGGACGATCACGCTCGACCTCCTCGACAGGAAAGGAAAATATTCGAACGGCTTCTGCCATTGGCCGGAGGTCGTCAAATATGAGAAAGGCGAACGGATGCCGGGGACGAGCAATTTCACCTGCAACGCGATCCTCGGCCAGATCGGTTCGGGCATAGACGGCCTCCATACGCTTTTCCACGAAGGCGGCCATGCCGCGCACCTCCTCAATTCGACCGAACGGCAGACGTGCCTCAACACGGAATATCCTCCGCAGTCCGTTTCCTGGGCGGAAACGCAGAGCATGTTCATGGATACGATCGCGTCGTCGATCGAATGGAAGATGCGGTACGCGCGCGACGAACGCGGCAAGCCGTATCCATTCGATCTTTTCGAACGAAAGGCGCGCAAAGTCCATCCGCTCCGGCCCCTCGGCCTCATGTCCATGATGTTCGTCTCCGAATTCGAAAAAGAGATATACGAATCGCCGCGGCTCACTAAAGATCTCGCTCTCGAGACCGCGCGGAAGATGTACCGGAAATATTTCGGATACTTCGACGCGTCATACGACTCTCTTTCCGCCCTGAACGTCCCTCATATCTATTCATGGGAAAGCTCCGCCTATTATCACGGCTATGCCCTGGCGGAGCTCGGCGTATTCCAGTGGAGGAGATATTTCTTCGAAAAATACGGCCATATCGTCGACAACAAGAACGTGGGCAAAGAGATGAAGAAGGTCTGGAGATTCGGTTCGAGGTACCCCTCGAAAGATTTCATCGTCATGGCGACAGGCAAGCCTTTGAGCCCCGACGCGTTCCTCGAAGAGGCGACGCAGACCATCGAGCAGGTCATACGGAGCGCCAAGGCGAAAGTCGCACGGATGGGATCCGTGCCGATGAAGAAAGGGAAGATCGATCTCGGCGCGAAGATATCCCTCGTCCATGGGAAGGAAAAGATCGCCGACAACAGCCGCGGCTTCGAGGCGATGGATGAAAAATACCGAAAATGGCTCGCGACGGTGAAATAGAATTGTCGCCGAAATCGTGCTAAATTGAGCCTCATCATGACATCCGCAGAAGTTCGCACGCGATTCCTGGCCTTTTTTGAAAAGAGGGGCCACGTGATCCTTCCGTCGGCGCCTCTGGTGCCCGAGAACGATCCGACGGTCCTCTTCAATACGGCCGGCATGCAGCCGCTCGTGCCGTTCCTCATGCGGCTGCCTCACCCGATGGGCGACAAGCTCGCCGATATCCAAAAATGCGTCCGCACGACCGACATCGAGGACGTGGGCGACAA
>JAIFWQ010000069.1 GCA_019661795.1 Candidatus Parcubacteria bacterium
GCAGCCTTGCCTGATTTCATATGTGTGGTCTTTTTATGCTGCTTTTTCGGCATTTGATTATTATATCATCGCTCTCGCGTTCTTTATCTCCTGCATCCTCTTTGTTAGTACGTGTATATTTTTCATAAGTTCCGCCGTCTCGGCCTGGCCTTTGCTTTTTTCGGCCCGATGGAGCTCGGCCATCATCACCTCGAGCCTCTTTTTGGCATATTCCTCTTCGAGGCTAAGGATGAGGAGCTTCCATTCTTTTTCGGCGTTCATGTCCCCGTAGGTGACTTCGGCTTCGAGCGTCAGCTCGGCGATGTCGTCCGGAGAGAGAGCGGCGAACGATTTCGATCGTTCCTCCCCGGCTATCGTCTCGAGCTCTTTCTTCTTGGCTTCGTCGCCGTTGAAGTACCTTTTCGAATCGAGGAGGCCGAGGATCTTGCGCTCGATCGATTCGAGCCGCTCGAGCCTGCGGCCGGATGCGCCCGCCGCCGTGGCGGGCGCGCTTCCCGCCTGATCCCTGTTGGCCCGCACGTATGCCTGCAGGTCCTTCCACAAGGCATCCTCGCTTATCGACAATTTGTCAGCGACTTTCTTAATGGCCTGGAATCGCGGCGTATCGTCAGGGATGGCCCGGATATACGGGAAGATATCCTCTTTGACCTGCTTGGCGATGGCTCCCGGCGTCGCTTTCGAATCGATGATCGTGTCCGCGAGATAGTCGATGAAGTCTTTTTTGGTCTCGAGCACTTTCACCCATTCTTTCGGATCGGCCTTGATGATGTCGGCCGGGTCCTTGCCGCCCTTTATATCGACGACCTTCACGTTCATGCCGAGCGATATGGCCGGAGCGATCCTTTTCACCGCCTTTTGGCCGGCCGCGTCCGAATCGAATGCGAGAACGATATTGTCGGAGAGCCTCGTCAGAAGGCCGAATGCCGAATCAGCGCCGTCGTCTTCGGTGAACGCTGTGCCGGAAGCGGCGACGGTGTTGGTGAAGCCCGCCTGATGCGACATGACGAGGTCCATCTGGCCTTCGACGAGAATGGAATATCCGCGCTTGCGAATGTCAGATTTTGCCCTGTCCAGGCCGTAGAGCGTCTTCGATTTGCGATAGAGGATCGTTTCGGGACTGTTAAGGTACTTCGGCGATTTCTCGTCGTCGACGACGATGCGGCCGGAGAATGCGACCACCCTGCCGGACGAATCGCTTATCGGGAACATGATGCGGCCTCGGAATACGTCGTAGAACGGGTCTCCGCCGGGCCGGTCGACCTTATCGCTCTTCTTTATGAGCCCGACGGCCATGACGTCTTCATCCCGGTAGCCTTTCGACTTCAGATAGGCGCGGAGCTGGCGCCAATCGTTCGGCGCATAGCCTACGCGGAAATCCTGAAGCGTTTTCTCCGCGAGCCCGCGGCCGAGTATGTACTGTTTGGCATGAGGCTCGGCGGCGAGCTTTTCCTCGAAGAACTCGGTCGCTTTCTCGAGGACCTCATAGAGGAGCTCTTTGCGATTGTCTTTGGACAGGTCGGCGCGATCGAGCCGCACCCCCGCCCTGTCGGCGAGCACCTTCAAAGAGCCCATGAAATCGAGCCCCTCGAATTTCTCGACGAACGAGAAGATGTCGCCTTTCGCCTGGCATCCAAAGCAGTAGAACGAGCCGCGTTCGGGAGAGACGAAGAAAGACGGAGTCTTTTCGTTGTGAAAGGGACAGCGCGCTTTGTAGTTCGCGCCGCTCTTATCGAGCTTGATATACGATCCGACCACTTGGACGATATCGAGCTTCTCTTTTATTTCTTGGACGTGCGTGCTCATGTACGAATCATACTACGAGAACGGGATTGGCCTTTCGGGTAATGCCCGAGCGGAGCCTCTCGGAGGCCGACGGGCCGAGAGGGAGGGCGCGGGTCAGGGCCCCGCGACCCGTGCTCCGCGAGGGTATTGCCTGAAAGGCTATACCCTACTCTTCGTATCGAGGCTCGTCTTTCGGCGTCGCCGCATCTATCATCGCCTTCTTCGGGCTGCCTGGATAACCGCTGCCCGCAGGGATGAGGCGGCCGATGATGACGTTCTCCTTGAGGCCGGCCAGCTTGTCTTCGGTTCCGCGGATAGCGGCCGAGATGAAGATCCTGGTCGTGTGCTGGAACGATGCCGCCGAAAGGAACGACTGGCGCGAAAGCGATACTTCCGTGATGCCCATCACCACCGATTCCGCTGTCGCAGGGGTCTTGCCTGCCGTCTTTATCTTGTCATTCTCGATATTGAGGTCGTATACGTCGAGGAGGTCGTCGATCGAGAACTTGGTGTCGCCCGCGTCAGTGATGCGCCTTCGGGAGAACATCTGCTTGACGATGATCTCGATGTGCTTCCTCGATACGGTCTCGCCCTGGAGCTCGTAGATCTTGCCGATCTCGCGGATGATGTAGTCCATGGCCTTTTCTTTGCCCGCGTAGTCGAAGATCTCGTCGATGTCGGCGGATCCGTCGGTGAGGAGCTGGCCTTTGACGATCTTGTCGCCGCCTTTTACGAGCGCCATGCGCTTGTAGTTGAAGCTGTATTCGACTTCCTGCGCGCCTTTCTTGGCTTTAGCCTTGTCTTCGAGGTCAGGGATGACCGATATGACCTTTTCCTTGCCGAGGTCCTTTACGGACGTGACGGTTCCGGATACGGTCGCGACCACTGCCGGGTTCTTCGGCCTGCGCTTTTCAAAGACTTCTTCGACGCGAGGAAGACCCTGCGTGATGTCGCCTCCGACGGACGCGGTTCCTCCGGCGTGGAAGGTACGCATCGTGAGCTGGGTGCCCGGTTCGCCGATGGCCTGTGCGGCGACGGTGCCCACCGCTTCGCCGATGTCGATCAAATGGTTCTTGCCGAGGTCGATGCCGTAGCATGCCTTGCATACGCCGTGAAGCGTCTTGCATGCGAGAGGCGACCGGACTTTGACTTCCGCGGCGCCGGCATTCTCGATGGCGGC
>JAIFWQ010000005.1 GCA_019661795.1 Candidatus Parcubacteria bacterium
GGAGAAAAGAGGATGCTGTTTCGAAGATTTCACGTCGAGCACGAGGGCGAGGAGCTCCTTGTTAAGCGAATTATATTGGTCGATCTCGGTATAAAAGTCAGAGAATCTCTTCGAACCGACCATGATCTCGGGCAAGGATATAGCGTCGCGGTCGTTCAGTTTCGCCACGATGGCGGACATCGATTTGGTCTCCCGGTCTATTTTCGCCTGGAGCTTGGCCACGGTCGTGGTCTTCGCGCCGATGTCTTTCGACAGCTTATCGATGATGATGTTCTGGAGCTTGATGTTCTGCTGGGCGATCTTTATCTGCCCGTCGATATCGCTGATCTCCTTTTCGATGGAATCTTTTTCGCCCTTTATCTTGGAATTGCTATCCTGCAGAGCCTGGAGGTCGGCGCATTCCTTCATGGCCTGCTGGTCGCCTTGGGCCGTGGGGCTCGCGCAGAAATCGTCGATGGGATTCGACGCGGCCATGACAAAAGCCGGCAGGAAAAGCGGGGCGATGGCCAAGGCCGATATGAGGAACGTGCGGCGTATGGGGTGCATTGGGTATCTATTATACCAAACGAACGTAAAAGGCCCGCTTTCGCGGGCCTTTGATCGTTTTTCGTATTACTTCTTCGCTTCTTTCTTGGCGCCCTTGTCTTCTTTGGCATCGCCTGCGGGAGCGGCTCCGGCTTCCCCAGCCTCGCCTTCCTTCGCTTCCTTGCCCTTCTTCTCGACTTCGATCGCCGAGAGGTCGATCGGAGCGGTCGGCTCTTCTATCTCTTCCTTAGGCTCTGCGGCCGATGCGACGATGTCTTCCGCGTTCACAGCGAGAGCGACGCCCGCAGGAAGCTTGATATCGCCCGCCTTTATAGATGATTTAAAATCGACGAGAGTCGAGATATCGACTTCGATCTTGTGAGGAAGGTCCTTCGGAAGCGCCTCGATCTCGATATCGTGGAGCACTTTGACGAGAGATCCGCCGAGCTCTTTGATAGCCGGAGCGACGCCGACGAATTCGAGAGGCACGCCGACTTTGATCTTCTTGCCCTTTTCGAACACATAGAAATCCGCGTGGAGAGGCTTGCCCGTCACCGGATGGAGAGCGATATCGTGGATGAGGGATTCGACTTCGACGTCATCGCCTTTCAGAACGACCACGGTCGATTCGCCCGCAGCCTTGTAGGCCTTTATGAAATCGACGGTCGCGATCGAAATAGCGGTCGCAGGCTCTTTCTTGCCGTAGAAGACGGCAGGGATGCTTCCGGCCTTGCGGAGAGCCGCGACATCGGCTTTCGCGTCTCGTTTCTGGACTTTAAGGGTGATTGCCATAGGTTTCCCAGTATATACAAAGCCGCCGGAAAGTCAAAAATCGGCCTAGAGCCAGACGTAGACGGCTATGGCGAGAAACACCAGCGCGACGACGACCTGCAGCTTGTTCGCCGATGCGACGTCTTTGGCCAGGCCTTTGGATATGAGCCACGCGGCGATCTTCGGAGTCGGCTCTTTGTCGAATTTGCGCGGGTTGAACGTATTTTCTTCGAATTCTACTGACATGGCTTTATTTTATCACGCCCGCGATATATGCGACATCATATATGCCTTCGTGCCGCCGACTTTTTTGCCGGGATTGAAGATGCCGCGCGGATCGAACGCGTCTTTCGTCTTTTGGAAGAGTGCCATGACCTCCGGGCCGAACATTTTGGCGAGATACGGCGTGCGGATGATGCCGTCGTTATGCTCGGCGGTGATCGATCCGCCGTATGAGAGCACGAGGTCATAGACTTTGTCGGATACTTCGTCGATCGCCTTCAGATTCCGGGCATCGTGCATGTCCATGAGCGGAATGATATGGAAATTGCCGTTGCCCGCATGGCCGGCGATGGTATAGAGCAGCTTATATTCGTCGAGGATGGCGCGCATTTTCGGCAGAAAGTCTGGCATGGCGTCAGGCGGCACGATCACGTCGTCGACGAACGGCGCCGTTCTCGCCCCATGGACGTGCTTGCGCAAAAGGTTGAAGCTTTCCCGCCTGACGGCCCAGTATTTTTCTGAATCGTCGACATCGCGCGCCTCTCTCATCTTGAATCCGTAATGGCGGATCTTCTCTTCGAGCCTCTTTACAGTTTCGTGTATCGCCGCAGCAGTCTGGCCTGAAAATTCGACGAGAAGCACGAGCTTCGGCATGCCGCCGGTGAGAGCCATCAGGGCTTCCGGCCAGAAATTCCACATGAGCTTCAGGAAATTCTTCGCATGCATGGTGCGCGCCATGTCGGGCAGGAATTTGAGAGCGAGCTTCATGGTGCTGTCGTCGTATGATTCGATGCTTTCAGGCGAAAACGGCAGGATATCGTTGACGAGATCGCCGAGCCGCGAAAGCGACGGCATGAATATGACGAAAAGCTTCGACACAGGTTCGACCGGCACGAGCCTGATGGTCGCCTCGGTCACGATGCCGAGCGTCCCCTGCGACCCGACGATGAGCCGCGTCAGGTCGAAGACCTGTTTTTCGGCGTCCCAAACGTTCCAGAGATAGTATCCGGCCGAATTCTTCGACACGTTCGGCTTCGCCTTGGCGAGAAGGCCTGCATTTTCGGATACGATGTCCCAGATCTTTCGATAGAGAGCGCCTTCGAGATCTTTTTTGGCTACCTTCGCATCGAGCTCGGTTTTGGAAAGCGGCCGAACGGCGTATTCGTTGCCGTCTTCAAGGACGATCTTCAGCGACTCGATGAAATTCTCCATCTTGCCGTAGCGCAGAGTCTTTTCGCCCGCAGAATTGTTGCCGATCATACCGCCCAGGGTGTTGAGGTTCTTGGACGCGGTATAGCACGGCAGGATCGAACCCAATTTGAGCGTTTCGGGCTCGAGATCGCGATAGAACGTGCCGGGCAGGACGGTCGCGCGCTCTTTCGATATGGAAACGATGCCGCGCATGTATCGCGTTATGTCGACGATGACCGATTCGTTGAGAGGCCCGCCCGACATGCACGTGCCCGCGGCGCGGACGGTCACGGAAAGCTCGGGATAGCGGACCTTGTTCTCATGGACGAAGCGCACGACTGCTTTTATATCGTCAGCGTCCTTCGGAAAAAGCACGATCTTCGGCCTGACCTCGAGAAGGCTCGCGTCGCGGCCCGCCTTCGAAAGCGCAACGTCGGAATCATCGACGTCGCCTTTGAAGCCTGTCTTGAGGAATTCCTTGAGAGCAGTGATCGAATCCATGAGGTTGGCGCGTTTGGCGGAGGCTATATTTTATTAAAAATCCGCAATTTCTCCGCGATGACGGCCTGCATCGCCTGGAGCGAAGGCTTCATGATCTTGTACGGGGCGACTTCGTCCGGATTCTCTTCGAGCTCGCGCTTGAGGGCTTTCCTGAACGCGACGCGGATCTCCGTATTTATATGGATGATGGCTACGCCCGCGTCGATCGCGGCGATGAAATCTTCCGCCGAATTGCCCGATCCGCCATGAAGGACGAGGGGTATCTTCACCGCTTCGGCTATCTCCCGGATGCGCCTGATGTTGAGAGCCGGGTCTTTGCCGCCCGAAAGCATGCCGTGGATGTTGCCCACGGCGGGCGCGAGCATGTCTATACCCGTCGCGTCGGCGAATCTCTTCGCTTCGTCGGGCTTGGTCAGGAACTCCTCGCTGATCTTCACGCCGGCGGGAATCTCGGCGAGCACCTTCGACGACTTGCCGATGAATCCGAGCTCGCCTTCGACCAGAATGTCCGTATCGGCGTCCGCGGCGGCGGCTTTCGCGTATTCGACGCATTTTTTCGTCGCCGCGACGTTATCGTCGAACCCCTGTTCGGTGCCGTCATATATGACAGAGTCATATCCCGCATCGACGACTTCTTTCACTTTGTCGAACGAATACGTATGATCGGCGTTCAGAAAGACCGGCTGGCCCGCTTTTCGCACCGAATCGACGAGAGCGCGGGCCTGGTCGACGCCGATAAAAGATCTCTCGCCTTCCGAGACGCCGATGATCACGGGTATGTCGCGGTTCGCCGCGGCAGAGACTTCTTTGGCCGCGCGGACAACCGCCCAAAAGCCTTCGATGTTCGATATATTGAAATGGCCGATGGCGACCTTATCCCGGAGGGCATCATGGACGAATTCGCGCAAGGTTTTCATGCCTCTAAGCTTATCACAATCGGAAAGCGCGAAAATCCCAATAAAAAAGCCCGAGGATGAATCCCCGGGCCTTGTGACTGATGATGTTTCTCACGCCGCCGCGAGAGCCATCTGATTGAGTCCGAACCGGACAGCGTTCAGGAATCCGATCGGATTCGCGAGCGCTTGGCCGTCGAGACTCTTCGTGAAGAAGAACTGCCGGGTCGGACGCTGGTCCGACTGCGTGCCGAACACCGTGCTCGCGATGCATCGGCTGTCCGAGTACACGCTGATGCGCTGTTCCAATTCCAACATGGGGCTGGGCGCCAGCCTTTCTTCGATGCGGAGGACGACGGAGCCGTCCTGCAGACCGATGATGCTTAACGTGCCCGTGCGGAACCCAATTGAACTGTCGATTGTTGATTTCACTTGATAGCCTCTGTTGAGTGTTGTTGTGTCGCCTAAAATCAAAGAACTGACCGTATCTGACTTACACCCATATTATATACCTATATTCATGATTTGTCAAGAGGGCCTTATTAAAGGGCTTTTTTGGTACAATAAGCGCATGTTCAGAAAACGAATCGATTTCCTTGCGATCGGCGATATGGTCACCGACGCGTTCATCAGGCTGAAGGAGGCGCATGTAAAGGATTGCATCGACCATCACACGCAGGAGCTCTGCATTAAATTCGCCGACAAGATCCCCTTCGAATCGGTGACCGTCGTGCGGGCAGTCGGCAATAGCGCGAACGCGGCCGTTGCCGCGGCGAAGCTCGGGCTTTCTTCGGCCTTGATGGCCGATGTCGGCAACGACCAGAACGGCCGCGAATGCGTCGAGGCTCTTAAGAAAGCCGGCGTCACGACGAAATATATCTCGACGCACAAAGGCATGGAGACGAACTATCATTACGTTCTCTGGTACGGCGACGAGCGCACGATATTGGTGAAGCACCAGGAATATCCGTATCGCCTGGCGAAGGTCGCCGTGACACCGAAATGGGTCTACATCAGCTCTCTCGGCGGCAATTCGTATGAATATCACGTCGCCATCATGGAATGGCTCAAGGCGAATCCGGATATCAAGGTCGCGTTTCAGCCCGGCACGTTCCAGATGTCTCTCGGCGCCGAAAAGCTTCGCGGGCTCTATGAGCGCGCCGATCTTTTCTTCTGCAACAAAGAAGAGGCGCAGAGGATTTCGGGAACGACGGAGGGCGATATCAAAAAATTGATGGAAGGGTTACGGAAAATGGGCCCGAAGACGGTCATCGTCACCGACGGTCCGAAAGGCGCATACACGTTCGACGGGACCGATGCGTACTTCATGCCGCCCTACCCCGACCCGAAGCCTCCGTTCGAACGCACCGGCGCAGGCGATGCTTTTTCATCGACGCTCACGGCCGCTCTCGCCATGGGCATGTCTCTCGAAGAGGCGCTTCTCTGGGCGCCGATCAATTCGGCGGCTGTCGTACAGGATATAGGCGCCCAGCGCGGGCTCCTGACGCGAGCTGAAATCGAAGCATGGCTCGCCAAGGCTCCGGCGGATTACAGACCAAGAAAGATTTAAAGAGAGAAACCTCTCGCCTTCGCTATCTGATCCTCTTTTTCATCGCTGGCCAGAGGCGTTTGTCGATGGCGCAGAATATATAGAGAAGAAGTCCGCCGAATATCCAGCCGGCGAGGACCTGCGACGGATAATGGACGCCGAGATATACCCTCGAGACGCCGATGAGGATGATGAGCGCGATCGAACCCCACGCGAGCACGTGGCTTTTCGGGTGGCGCAGGGCGACCCAGCCGAATATGACGACCGCCATGACGGCATGCGCCGACGGCAGGCCGTATCCCGTGTCGCGGTCATAGACGATGACGGCGGGATCGATCATGAACGGCCGATCGGCGTGAAAAAGATATTTAAAGACGAATACTGCGGCGAACGACAGGAAAGCGATGACGACGAGCTCGACGGAGACGCGCCACTTCTCTATCAATATGAGAGCGATCACGAACGCCCCGAGCAATATGAAATACGATCCGACGCCGTACGAAAGGAACATGGCGACAGGCCGCCACGCCGGGCCGACCGACTGCGTCGCGTAGAGGATCGTCGAATCGAGGTTCGATATATATGAGAGAAGCGCCTGCATGTTATGCCTTGTTTACCTGAAACACCTTCTGCACGTCCGCCCGTTTCAGGAGCTCTTCCTGAAGCTGGTGCGCCATGACATCGTCCATGGCCGGCAGGACGCCTTCGGCTTCGTTATGATCGGTCGCCGGATTGTCTTCGGCGGCCGTGACGATGACGATGCGGGAAAGGCCCATCATCCTCTCCGAAAGCTTTCGTTCGATATCGACCGTCTGGATCTGGCGGTACGGGATGGCGATCTCCTGCTGGCTCCATATGCCGCTTTTTATTTTGAGAGCGTCGTCCGCGAGGCAATATCCGTGGCTTTTGTAGACGAGGAGGCTCGATATGAATGCGACGATGAGAGCGGCGAAGAAGACGATGAAGCACACGACGCCGGCGAGGCCGAGAAATACCGCCGCCTGCTTCGGCACCGCGGACATGGAGCGCGCGGCGGTGAACACGAGAGCGAGCACGAGGAAGCTCGCGGCCGCTTCAGCCTTTTGCGAAAGGAAGAACCAGTAGGCTTTCGAGCCGAGCCGGGTATAGGCGCCGGGCGTTATCGTTGAGAGGCTTTCATTCACGCTTCAAGTATACATTGACACTTTCAGACAAATCAAATAGCGTGAGGACAGAAAATCGCACAAAGGATAAAAATGAATAAACGACTCAAGGATAGCCAAGAGCGCGTCATGCGGACCTACAAGTCCCGCCGCGCTGTTAGGAACAAGGCTGATGAAGAGGCGCTTCACATGTTCTTCAGCCCGAATCGCGTTCCGGCCGGTCTGACGAACGAAGAAGTCCGTGTCTGCATCGACCTTTATCCGCGCAAAAAAGCGGCAGTCGATCTGCTCGCCCGGCGGATAGAGCGGCACGCGAGAGAGTCTTTGAAGAAAGCCTTGCGAAAACCCGCCAAGAAAAAGCGGATCCTCAAGTTCTACGGCAAACGGTCTATCGCTATGGCGATGTTTCCGGCAGGCATGGCCGCAATGTTCTCCGGTGTGGCAGCTCTGCCGAAACAATTAAGCCCGGCCGGCCGGATGACGCGGAAACGCTTCAAGGAAGGCATCGCCATCATCACGTCCGTGTTCGACAAAGCGAAGGTCGCGGCCTGAAAAAGTTATCGGCCGCTTTCAGCCCGTACGCAAAGTACGGGCTTTTTTATATCGTGGCGGAGGGTGCGAGATTCGAACTCGCGGTGGGTTTCCCCACGCACGCTTTCCAAGCGTGTGCACTAGACCACTATGCGAACCCTCCGTATCTGACCGATATACTTATACTCGATTTTTCCGCCTTCTCCAAATGAAGCCATGATCACCACCTCCCCGACGCGCCGCCGCCGCCCGATCTGCCTCCGCCGAATCCTCCGAACCCGCCGCCATCGCGGCCGCCTCTTCCGCCCCTGAAAGCGCCGCTCAAGAACATATAAAAGAGCATTCGCCTTCCGAACCGGGTCGAAAGCAATATGATGAGGATGACGAGCCATATGATCGGAGCGTAGCCGACCGATCGCGCCCTATCCGCATCGTCGCGGACGAATTCGAGAGCCGACGGGTCGTTTGTCACGAGGCCCATCGCGATATCCGCCGCGCGGCCGATGCCGCCCGCGTAGTCGCCGTCTTTAAACGCGGGGATCATGACGTTCCGTATGATCGCGGACGCCGCCGCGTCGGTCACCGTCGGCTCGAGCCCGTAGCCGACTTCGATCCTCGCTTCCCTTTCATTCGGCGCGACGAGCAAGAGAAGCCCGTTGTCTGTTTTTTTCTTGCCTATGCCCCATTCCTGAAAAAGGCGCACGGCGAAATCCTCGATCGCATCGCCGCCGAGGCTCGGAACGGTCGCGACGACGATCTCCGCGCCGGTCTCTTTTTCGAATGCCGAAAGCTTGGCTTCGAGAGCCGCTCTGTCCGCGGGCGGCAGTATAGCCGCAAAATCATTCACGAATCCCGCCGGCTTGCCCGGGCTCGCATACGCGAAAACCGCGCTCGCGTGGACGAAGAGCGCGGCGAATATCAGGACGAAAGCGGTTATGGCGAGTTTTGCTCGATTCATAGTGGTAGCGCTCTCAAGAACATATATTTGAAATGCCTTGCGAGCGTGACGACGCGAGCACGAGGAATTTTCCAGCAGGAAAATATCCGTGCATTTCAAAAGCGATGTCAGTAAGGCTGTGGTTAGAACTGCACCGAAGGCGCCGCATCCGCGCCGGCCGCGGACTGGAAATATGCCTTCGGGCCGAATCCGAAGAGGCGCGCGACGAGAGAGCCCGGAAACCGCGCCACGCGGAGATTGTACGATCGCACCGCGTCGTTGAACCTGCCGCGTTCGACCGATATCCGGTTCTCCGTGCCTTCGATCTGCGCCTGAAGGGCCAGCACGTTCTCCGCGGACCGGAGCTGGGGATAATTCTCTACGACGACGAGGAGCCGCGCATATGCCGATTCGATATCGTTCGCCGCTTTTGCCTTTTCATCGGACGTCTTGGCGCCAGCATAGCGCGTTCGCGCATCGGCAAGGGCCGTGAATATGGACTGTTCCTGCTTCATGACGCCTTTCACCGCGTTCACGAGATTCGGGATGAGGTCGAGGCGCCTCTGGTATTGGGTCTCCACCTGGGCCCACTGGGCGTCGGCGACGGCCGAAGCCGATACCATGCCGTTATACGAAACGCCGATATAGCCCAAAACCACGACGATGACCGCGACGATGATGATTGTTGATCTTTTCATGGGATTAATTATGTATCAGATCGATCTGAAAACAAAGAGAGACAAAAGGCCGAAAACGATCGCCAGATATAGTACGTATGTGGCGACGAGAAGAAGCGCAGGCATCTGAAGGACGACGGAGAACAAAAGGACGATGATGCCCAGACACTGGAGGATCATCTTGGTCTTGCCCATTGTTTTTGCGGGGACGACTTTGCCTTTATAGCGGAAATAGGCGGAAGACACGAGCAGGATCTCGATCGCCACGATGGCGAGAGCCGTATAGCTGCCTATGTATTTCGATATGGCGATGACAGATACCGTGCCTACGAGGAGCTTGTCAGCGATCGGGTCATAGAGCGTGCCCCATGTCGTGATCTTTCTTTTGGTCCGGGCGAGCGCGCCGTCGAGGGCGTCAGAAAAGGCCGAGAACAGGAATAAGATCGTTCCCGACACGTAGAAGTCGAATCCGAGGAGAAGCGCTATGAATGGAATGGAAAGCAGCCGGAACTTGGTTATCTGGTTGGGGGTGACGCTTTCCGGAAAAAGGCGCAGGAACGTCTTCGCGATGAGGCGGTCGATCGGCGTCGCCCGGGTAAGGTACGTGACCTTCGCCTCCGGAACCTCGAGGAACCGGTCGAGGAACGTGAGAATCGGGTTATGATGCGCCTCCTGATGCTTTTGATGATGCTCGTGCATAGCGCCCTGTGGGATTCCATCTTAGCAGACAAAAAAGCCCCGCGCATCCGTTCGGTAAAGAACAGGCGCGGGGCTTGGCGGTTTTAGGAGGACGCAGATTTCCTGGAGATAAAAAGTTTGGCGATATCCACCAGAAAAAGAGCGATCTCGAAGAACGCGAATATCATGAGTGCGAGGACAGCCCAGATGATCTTCATTGTCGGAAAGGGTCGAAGTTCAAGGTTCGGGACGTAACGGTACTTAACATCGATCCTACTACTATTGACAATATGTGTCAATACATGGTGTGGATACCGAAAACCGATGGCCTTGACTTCCCTGCCTAAATCTATAGAATTCGGCTCAAACCTTCCAACCTCAACCTTCCTGAAATTCAGTACTTCCTATGAAATTTGCGATCGAAAAGCAAGGCACCCGCCATGGCTGCATCTTCACCGACCATGATCTTCGGCAATTCCGAGGCTCCTTCGAATGTTCGGAATCCTTTCTCGGCGTCCCGGCATTCATAAGCGAGATCTTCGCGCTCCGCTTCATGGATCGCGGCTATGTGGAGCGCGTCTATATCGGCTCGGGCGATACGCGGATGATCGACATCGTATTCTCGGATTGCGCCGAAGCCGCCGGTTTCGACATCGACAGCGCGTACGAGAAGATCATCGACGAGATCGGCTACTATTTCGTCCCGGATGAACCCGCCGAGATGGTGCTCGTGAACAAGCTCTGCGACGATAAATACCATTCCCGCCGAGTCTGATCGAAAGTCTTCACGAGGCCCCTGGCCTCCTGTAGTCGGCAGATTCCGACTAGCCCGCGTTTCTTCAAGGATCTTATATCTGATCTATCTATTGAAGGAAGCGGGCTTTTTCTTGCCCGGCCGTCGATATTGCGCCCCCTTTCCCGGCATGCTAGTATCTTTCCCATGAGTATTTCTAGCGTAATGCCGTATATCCAGATAGCGATATCGGTACTGCTCATCATCGCCGTCCTGCTCCAGCAGACAGGCGCGCAGAACGGAGGAGCCCTCGGCGGCTCCGACAACATGGGCTCCGCGTTCCATACCAGGCGCGGCCTCGAAAAGACGCTCTTCATCGCGACCATCGTCCTCGGCGTCCTTTTCGCCCTCACATCGTTCGTCTCGCTCATACGCTAGCGGTCTCTTCGACTTACCTAAGATAGTTCAAAAGAATAGATGGAACAGAATTCTCCCCTCTTTCGCGTTCTCTTTCGCGAGCGAAAGGCAAAGGGCATCGAAAAGCTCGACGGCATAGCCCGATCGTTCTCCATAACCGAAAAGGTCCTCTTTTTGCTGTGCCTCGCCATATTCGCCGGCGGCGTATTGTCGCTTTTGGGCAAGATAAGCGACAGCTTCTCGGTCAACGTGCCGCGGCGCGGCGGATCTCTCGTCGAAGGCATCGTCGGCACGCCGCGATTCGTCAATCCGCTCCTCGCCGTGTCAGACGCCGACCGCGACCTGTCCCAGCTGGTCTATTCCGGCCTCCTCAAGGCGAAACCCGACGGCTCGTTCGTCCCCGACCTCGCAGAAACGTACACGATCTCCCCTGACGGCCTCGTATATTCATTCACTCTCCGCTCGAACGCGCGATTCCATGACGGCACGCCCGTAACGGCGGACGACGTGGCGTTCACGGTCGGCAGAGCGCAGGATCCGGCGCTGAAAAGCCCGCGCTTCGTGAACTGGCAGGGCGTTGTCGTGGAAAAGACGGGCACGCGCACCATATCGTTCCGCCTCAAACAGGCATACGCCCCGTTCGCGAACAATCTCACGCTCGGCATATTGCCGGCGCATCTTTGGAAAGGCCTTTCCCCCGACCAGATACCGTTCTCGTCCCTCAACACGAATGCGGTCGGCTCGGGACCTTTCGTCATCGCTTCCATATCGAAATCCGCTGACGGCATACCGACAGAGTTCGCCCTCAAAGCCAATCCCGACTATGCGCTCGGCGAACCGTACATCTCGAACCTTTATATAAAATCTTTCGGAAGCGAAAAGACGCTCGTGGCCGCTCTCGACAGCAAAGACGTGGAAAGCGCTTCGAACCTTTCACCCGCATCCGCGGAGACCCTCGAGCGGGCGCATGACGACGCGATCGTCGTATCGGCGCCTTTGACCCGCATATTCGGCATATTCTTCAACCAGAGCCAGAACGAGCTCCTCGCCCACAAAGAGATCCGCAAGGCGCTCGAGCTCGCCGTCGACAGGAACGCGCTCATAACGAGCGTGCTTCAAGGATACGCGACCGCCATCGACGGCCCTCTGCCTCCGACCATCGCCGAAAAGGCTTTCGCGGACAGCGCGTCGAAGGCTTCGACGACCGCGGCCGACCTCGACGCCGCAGCGAAGCTCCTCGCCAAAGCGGGCTGGAAGAAAAATCCCGAAGGCATATATGAATTGAAGCCGAAGACCAAAGGCACGGCTTCCACCACGCTCGCCCTTTCCATATCGACGGCGAATATCCCCGAGCTCGTGCTCGCGGCCAAAAAGATCGAAGAGGCCTGGAAGGCGTTCGGCGTCAAAGCCGACGTCCAGGTATTCGAGCCGTCCGACCTCAACCAGAGCGTCATCAGGCCGCGCAAATACGACGCTCTCCTTTTCGGCCTCGTGACCGGCAAAAATTCCGACCTGTATCCTTTCTGGCATTCGTCGCAGAGGAACGACCCGGGCCTCAATATCGCCCTTTATACGAATCAAAAAGCAGACAAGCTCCTCGAGAAGATGCGGCTCGCCACGTCCTCCGCGTCTGCGGCTTCCGGATATGCCTCGCTTAAAGCCGAGATCGGGAACGATACGCCGGCGATATTCCTCTGGAGCCCCGATTTCCTCTACGCGATACCGCCGAAGCTCCACGGAGCAGTCCTGGGAGAGATAACCACGTCTTCAGACCGGTTCCTTGGAGTCGAAAAATGGTATGTGGATACGGATCACGTGTGGAAGATATTCGCGAAAGATCAAAATTAGATAAAGATTAGATAAAGAAAAGATAAAAATAAATTTATGGACGAGAACAAACCAAAAACGACAGAATCGGCTCCCCACCACGCTTTCAGCGGCAGGAGCGCCGGCAGCCGGCCGGGCGGCGACAGGATGAGGCCTCCGGGCCGCGGCAAACGCATGCCCCGCAGGGGTCCGCCGCGACGGTTCGGCTCGGCCGGACCGGGTCCGCGCTCTCACGTCCCC
>JAIFWQ010000070.1 GCA_019661795.1 Candidatus Parcubacteria bacterium
GCTCTTGAATACGCGGAAGTGCTCACCGGCAAGTACGGCGACGAAGGCGACAAACTCATGTACCGGTTTAAAGACAATGGCGACAGGGATGTGGCTCTCCGTTACGACCTCACGATACCTCTCGCGCGAGTCGTCGCACAGAATGGCGACATCAAGCGGCCGTTCAAGCGATATCAGAT
Organism: Candidatus Parcubacteria bacterium; assembly: GCA_019661795.1. Classification (GTDB taxonomy): domain Bacteria; phylum Patescibacteriota; class Minisyncoccia; order Phycocordibacterales; family UBA6065; genus UBA6065. The sequence goes on from JAIFWQ010000070.1 coordinate 180, forward strand.
CAGTCCCGTATGGAGGGCGGAGAACACGCAAAAGGGCAGGTTCCGCGAATTCTATCAATGCGACGCGGATATCGTCGGGTCGACGAGCCCTCTCGCCGATGCCGAGCTTTTGGCGCTCTCCGCTTTTGCCCTCGGCAAACTCGGCGTGAACGATTTTGTGATCCGCATCAATAGCCGCGAGATCATATCCGCTTTCTATGATTCGCTCGCGCTCGACGATGCGGCCAAAACGGCAGCGATCCGCGCCGTCGACAAGATCGACAAGATCGGCAAAGAAGGCGTCGCCGAAGAGCTCAAGGCGGCAGGCATCAAAGCCGACGCGATCGACGGCATCCTCGCGTTCGCCGATACGTCGATCGACGGCATCGAGAACAGGGAAGACTTGGCCCAGGCCGCCGAATCATTTCCTGCGATCAAGACACCTCTCGCCGCGCTCGTCGATATCATCGAATCGGCGTACAAGCTCGCCCCCGAAGCGAAGTTCGTCGTCGATCTTTCCATCGCCCGAGGCCTCGACTACTATACGGGCATCATCTTCGAGGTGAATCTCGCGAATCTCCCTAATTTCGGCGCTGTATGCGCCGGCGGCCGCTATGACAACCTCATCGGCATGTTCTCGAACAAGCCCGTCCCTGCCGTCGGCATGTCGATCGGCCTCGATCGTCTCATCGCCGCGCTCGAGGAGCTCAAACTCATAAAAGAAGAAAAGACCACGGCGAAAGTCCTTATCGTCAATTTCGACGAGAAGCTCGTGGATGAATATCTTAAGCTCGCGTCCGAGCTTCGCGCGGCCGGCATCAATACCATGCTCTATTTCGAGACCGCAGACATGAAGAAGCAGCTCTCATATGCATCCGATAAAGGCATCAAATACGCCCTCATCTATGGTTCTGACGAAGCGAAAGAAGGCAAGATCGTCGTGAAGGATCTGGAGAAGGGGACGCAAAACAAAATAGCATTCGACAAGGTCGCTGACTACCTTATAAAGGCTTAATTTGCTACTATTTTCCCATGTCCAAGAAGATTCTCTTGTCTGGCGTAAAGCCGACCGGTCGGCCGCATATCGGCAACTATTTCGGCGCCATGAGGCAGTTCGTCGGCTTGCAGAACGAATACGACTGCTATTTCATGATCGCCGACTATCACGGCCTTAACTTCGTCCAGAAAGGCGCGGAGATGCGCGACAATATCATCGATCTCGCCATCGATTATCTCGCCATCGGCCTCGATCCGAAACGCTCCGTCATATTCAAGCAGTCGGACGTTCCCGCCCACACCGAGCTCGCGTGGATATTCGATACCATAACGACCATGCCGTACCTCGAGCGGGCGCATGCGTTCAAAGACGCCGAAGCGAAGGATAAAGAGATATCTGTCGGCACCTTCAACTATCCGATGCTTATGGCCGCTGACATCCTCCTCTATGATACCGATGTCGTACCGGTGGGGCAGGATCAGAAACAGCATATCGAATACGCGCGCGACACGGCGCAGAAGTTCAATAATATCTTCGGCCAGGGACAAGACACGTTCAAACTGCCGAAAGACCTCATCATCGAGAGCGTGAAGACCGTGCCGGGCATCGACGGCCGCAAGATGTCTAAAAGCTACGGCAACGACATCAGCCTGTTCGCGTCGGACGAAGAGATCCGGAAGAAAGCGATGGCGATCGTCACGGATTCTTCGGGCGGAGTGCCGGAGAACGTCCGCGCGATCCACGAGCTCATCCGCGACAAAGAATATCTCGACCGGCTCTATACCGAAAAGGCGGGCAAGTACAAGGATCTGAAGGAAGCTCTCGCCAAAGACCTGCAGGATTTCATCCGGCCGATGCGCGAGCGCCGCGAAAAGCTCGCCAAGAATCGCTCGAAGATAATAAAGATGATCGAAAAAGGCGGAAAGAAGGCCCGAAAGGCGGCTGAAAAGAAGATGGCGATAGTCAAACAGAATATAGGAGTCACACTTAACTAATATGGAACGAACGTACATCAAAGACCTCGCCGGAAAAGTCGGCTCGACCGTTACGATAGCCGGCTGGGTGGACATCCGCCGCGACCAGGGGAAGCTCGTCTTCCTCGATTTTCGCGATATGACCGGCTACGTGCAGGGCGTCGTTCTGCCGGGCGCCAAAGACGCCCAGGCCGTGGCGGCGAAGATCCGGCCTGAATGGGTCGTCGAAATATCCGGCAAGGTCAATCCGCGCCCCGAGAAGAACGTCCAGAAAGACAAGCAGAACGGCGCGATCGAGCTCGAGATATTAGACATAAAGGTCCTCAACGAAGCCCAGACCCCGCCTATCGACGTGCGGTCCGACGGCAAGGAGATCGGCGAAGAGAGCCGTCTCACGTATCGATACCTCGACCTCCGCCGCCCGCGCATGCAGAAGAATATCCGCAACCGCCATGCGGTGAATCTTTTCGTCAGAAATTGGCTCACGAAAGAAGGCTTTACCGAGATCGAGACGCCGATGCTGACCAAATCGACCCCGGAAGGATCCCGCGACTATCTGGTGCCGTCGCGCCTCGAGAATGGCAAATTCTACGCCCTCCCGCAGTCGCCACAGCAATACAAACAGCTCCTTATGGCCGCAGGGTTTGAAAAGTATTTCCAGCTCGCGCGATGCATGCGCGACGAAGATACGCGCGGCGACCGCCAGCCTGAATTCACCCAGCTCGACCTCGAGATGAGCTTCGTGAAAAGGGAAGACGTCATGGACCTC
>JAIFWQ010000071.1 GCA_019661795.1 Candidatus Parcubacteria bacterium
GGCATGGTGATGATCTCGTGATCTTTGTGTGTCATGGGTTCGAAATGGGATATAATTAGACCCTGATAGACTCTGATTATACACCATGATCGCCGAGGAGAAAAAATTAAAAGAGTTCATCGCCGATTCGGGGCTCGTGTCGAAAGCCGACATCAGGGCGGCGGAGATGCGCGCTTCGAAGGAAGGCACGACTTTGGGCAGAGCTCTCGTGGGGCAGGGCAGGATAAAGCCTGACGACCTGCGGAAAATAGAGGCGCATGCCTTCGGCGTCCCGTTCGTGAATCTGCGCGACAGGGACATCAGATTCGACGCGCTGTCTCTCATTCCCGAGCCGATATCGCGCAATCATAACGTAGTGGCGTATAAAAAGACCGGCGACGCGGTCGAAATAGCCATGCTCGACTCCGCTGACCTCCGCGCCGTCGATTTTCTTACGAAAAAAGCCGGCCTGCGCGTCCTTCCGCGCTTTACCGACGCCGATTCGATCAAATCCGCCCTTGTCGCATATCAAAGGAATCTCAAAGCCGAATTCGGCGACGTCATCCGACGCGAGATCGGCGCCGTAGGCGAAGAAGTTTCGACGGCCCGCGTCACGGATGCGATCGTGAGGCATGCGATGAGCCAGGGCGCATCCGATGTCCACATCGATCCTCTTGAAAAAGAGGCTCTCGTCCGATATCGCATCGGCGGCATACTCCATGACGCCATGACGATCCCGAAACATGCCGCAAAGGCGGTCAGTACGCGATTGAAGGTGCTTTCAGGCAAAGAAGGGCGCTTCAAGATCGAGATGAACGGCGAAAAAATATCCGCCCGGGCGTCGTTTTCGACGACAGTCGAAGGCGAAAAGGCAGTCCTCCGCCTGGCGAGGCATTCGCACGCAGGCGCTCCCGGCCCCGCTCTCGAGGACATCGGATTTCATGGCGCCGGCCTCGACCGCGTCCATGACGCCTTGCGCCGCGCCCAGGGCGCGGCGCTCATCGCCGGCCCGGCCGCTTCCGGCAGGTCGACCGCGCTCTACGCTCTCCTCGATGTTTTGAATACGCCGTCCGTGAATATTTCGACGGTCGAAGACCCTGTCCTGCGCCACATTCCGCGCGTCAATCAGACCGAAACGCGGCCTGACATCGGCCTCACCATGCCAGAGGCATTGCGTTCCGTCCTGCGCCAAGACCCGGATGTCGTCGCGGTAGGCGAACTGCGCGACGGAGAAACCGCGTCTCTCGCCCTGAATGCCGCTCTTGTCGGCAGGCTCGCTCTCGCCACGATCGACGCTCCGTCCGCCGCCGGGACGATCACGCGCCTCAAGGACCTAAAGGTCGAGCCCGCCCTCGCCGCATCGGCGCTCTCTGTCATCATCGGCCAGAGGCTCGTGCGCAGGCTCGTTTCTCCGAACAGTCCGAAACCTCTGGCCAAGGCCGAACTCGCCGCTCTCGGCAAAGCCGTCGACTTGGACCGTGTCCTTTCGATCCTCCGGAACGAAAAGATCGTCGGCCCGAAGGACGGCTGGGACAAGGTTCTCTTTAGTTCCCCGAAAAGCGCCTCATACGAAGGCCGGGTTGGTATCCATGAAGTCCTTTCCGTCTCTCCTTTGATGCGCGACCTCATATTGAAAGGCGCTTCGGTTTCCGACATCGAAGCCCAGGCCAAAAAAGAGGGCATGGCGACCATCCTCGAAGACGGCATATGCGCCGCCGCCTGTTCGGAGACCACCATAGAAGAGGTCCTCGCCGCCGTCGCGGAATAATCCTGCGCCTTTTCGCGCCCCTTCGCCATGTATTTCTGATGATATACTTTGTCCATGTCTCATAAGGGCTTTTTGATCGCCGGAAATTGGAAGATGCATCCCGACACGCTCGGAGAGGCGAAAGCTGTCTTCGCGTCCATAGCGCGCAAAGCTAAAAGCGCGCGAAAGACGGTCGTGGTCATTGCTCCGCCGGCGCCTTTCATCCGCGATCTCGGGGGTAAGGGCGGCAAGGCGGGCAAAAGCGGCGCGAAAGGCAATGCGAATGGCGGCCGGCCGGGTATCGTCCGCATGGCCGCCCAGGACGTATCGGAACATCATTCGGGCGCGTTCACTGGGTCGGTTTCGGCCCGCGAACTGCGGAGCGCCGGCGCCGAATATGCCATCATCGGTCACAGCGAACGCCGCGCCGCAGGCGACACCGGCGAGATCGTCGCCAAAAAGGCGAAACAGGCCCTCGAAGCTGGCCTGCGCGTCATCCTCTGCGTCGGCGAGACCGAACGGGACGGCCACGCGCGCTATCTTCAGACCGTGCGCGAGCAAGTCCATTCCGTCCTTTCCGCCATAGACAAAAAGCTCGCGCGATGGATGACCATTGCCTATGAACCGGTCTGGGCTATAGGAAAAAGCTACGATTCCGCGCCGAAGCCGCAGGACATCCACGAGATGTCGATCTATATACGCAAGACCGCGGCCGAAGTGCTCGGAAAAAAGAGCGGCCTCGACATTCCCGTGCTCTACGGCGGATCGGTCGATGCCGAAAACGCCAAAGCCATTTTGAAGGACGCGTCCATCGACGGTCTTCTCGTCGGCCGCGAATCTCTCGACCCGAAAAGTTTTGGAAATATCATCGAATATGCCGACTCTATTTAAGAAGATCGCCGACGAAAAAGACCTGCGCGGCAAAAAGGTGCTCCTGCGCCTCGATCTGAACGTGCCGATCGAGAACGGCGCGGTGCGCGACGACTTCAGGATCAGGCGATCGCTCCCGACGCTCCGCATGCTCCGCGAACGGGGGGCAAAGACGATCGTCATCAGCCATATCGAGAGCGGACCCGACGCGTCGCTCGCCGCCGTCGCCTCATATATATCGAAATCGGTCGAGATCAATGCGTTCGTCGCTGATCGCATTTCCC
>JAIFWQ010000072.1 GCA_019661795.1 Candidatus Parcubacteria bacterium
CACGGCCGTCCAGAATCCGAGCGACGCCGACCTGAAAGGCGCCGTCTATTTCTATTCGAACGATAAAGAGATCGGATCAGCCGATTTCTCCATAGCGGCGGGCAATTCGGAGGTGGTATGGGCGAGGTTCACAGCAGAGGCCGGATCGCAGAAATTCTCCGCAAAAATTCACGGCTCGGCGATCGACCGCGATGATGGCGACACGCAAGAGATCGCGGACGTCGCCACCCAAACGATAGCGGTCGTCGTAGCGGAAAAGCCTGACACGGCGGAAGGATCTGGTTCGGCGATACCCAACATCCCCGTCGTTTCGAACGCCATCGCGGCCGCGGCGGGCTATTTCTCGGGAACTTCGAGTCTCGTCTCCGATCTCCTCGACCGCGTGAACGTCGGCGATGAGACCAAAAAAGAGCCTGCGTATGTGAGCTTTGTAAAAAACGCTGTCGCGCGGGCGGATCAGGCGCTCGAAACGACGCAAAGGAGCCTCGAAGCGCGGGCGAAAGATATGTGGAAGACGAAAGCAGGCGGAGAGAATCCGACGAAATCGGAAAATGCCGCGGCCGCCGGATTGAGCGTTCTCGCCTTCTTTCTCAAATGGAAAACGCTCGTCTATCTGGTCGGAACTTACGTCCTGTACAAACTGGCGAAGCTTCTCATTAAAAAGCTGGTGAGGAGGCCTTCTATCGACTAAGCCATTCTTTTTCCTGGCGCACGAGAAGGTCCGCGGCCTTTTCAGGATCGGCAAGAAGAGCTTTCGATGCCTGCTCCATCCTCATGGATTGGGAACCTTTGACCAGAACGGCGTCGCCTGCGCGGATGATGTCGCGGATCGCAGCACCTGCGGCGAGAGACGATTCGAAATGCATGACACGGTCGGCGGCCATGCCCGCTTCGATCGCGCCTGTTGCGATGAACTCGGCCATATCGCCCACGACGGCGAGCGTATGAAGAGCGTCAGCCGCCAGCCGGCCGATGTCCCTGTGGGCTTTTTCGGCACTCGCTCCGAGCTCTTTCATATCGCCAAGGATGGCGACCTTCTTTCCTTTCAGGGAAAGCTTGGCCATCGTTTTAAGCGCCTCCGCGGAAGCCAAAGGCGACGAATTATACGAATCATCAATGATCGCGGACGAATTCGCGCCGGGGAGTATGCGCATCCTGCCTTTCGGGCTTTCGAAATCGCGAAATGCGGCGGGAACAGCCGATGCGATATCGAGAACGCCCGCTACGGCGCACGCGGCCGCGATCGGATACGCGAGATGGTCGCCGAGAACGCCCGCGAGGCTGATCTCCGCCTCTTTTTCCTTTCCAAGGCGGTTCATGCGCACGACGACGTTTTGGCCGACCGGCAGAGGAAGCGCTTCGCCGTCATATGATATCTCGGACGATACGATCTCGGCGTCGATGCCTTTTTTCGCGCCATAGAAAGCTTTGGCGGCGGCGATATCTCTGACCGCCCGCTCGAAATGCGGATCATCGGCGTTCACGACGATCGTGCCGCCGGGCTTCAGAGCATGGGCAAGGAACATCTTTTCGCGCAACACTTCTTCAGCGTCTTTGAAATATTCGACATGGACCGGAATATCCGACATGCGGGTGAGGACGACGACATCGGGATGGAGCCAGCGCGACGCGTTCCGTATATCGCCCGGATGATCGGCGCCCACTTCGAGGACGAGCCATTCAGGAAAATTCGCGCCGAAAAATGCCGCGCGGAAACCCTGGCGCAGATTTCGCAGCCAGCCTGATGGCGACGACCATGCAGTTTCGAGCCCGAGTATGGCCAAAGGCAGGCCGAACTCGCTATTGAAGCTTTTCTCGCTTTTGCGGACGGCGCCCGCGCCATATGCATGCGAAACGACGGCGTATATCGCGTCTTTGGTCGACGTCTTGCCGACATTTCCCGTTATGGCGATCACGCTCGGCTTATGGCGCTTCAAAGCGACCCGGGCTTCGAGGGTCAGTATGGATATGACTATCTTTTTGAAAAAGGATCTCATGCGCTGTATGTGGTATGGCCGCGTCCTATCACCTATCAGGCGGCACTTCGTAATAATTGATCAAGAACTTCGTCAGGTCAATGAACGGCTGTGTCAGAGTATGGGACGCGTATTGCGCGCCTTTCGGATAGACGGTGAAAAGGAAGATGATGAATTGAGGCTTGTACGCTGGAAAATATCCGAAGAATGAATGCAGATAGCGGTCGTCATAATATCCGCGGCCGTCTTCTTTGGCCATCTGCGCCGTTCCGGTTTTGGCGGCAACGGTATAATGCGGCAGTTTGACCGTACCGCCGAGAAGCGACGTATCGACGACGTTCACGAGCATCCGGGTGATCGTTTCCGACGTCTCGGGATCGATCACGCGCTTGGTATTGTCGTATGAAGGCGTCTTCACGCCGCCGGAAGCATATTCGATGCGCTTCACCAGATGCGGATTCGGCAGGAAGCCCCCGTTCCCGAGCGAAGAGAGCGCCCTGATGGTTTCGATCGGCGATATGGCTATTCCCTGCCCGAACGCGGCCGTAACGTGCTCGAGGTCGCGCGGGCTTTTGAGGTTCGCTATCTGCCCGCGGACTTCGCCCGGCATGTCGATGCCTGTCTCTTCGCCGAGGCCATACGACGTGAGATATTTCGTGACGGCGTCGTTGCCGAGTTTTTTCGCGACGAAGGCCATGCCCACGTTGAGGGACTCGTTCAGCACTTTTTGCATGCTCGTCATGCCGCGAGCTTTGCCGTCGAAGTTCGATATTTTGGCCCCGTTGACCAGGATGAATCCCGTGTCGTCGTATACGGTTTCCGGTTTGACGACGCCGGCGTCGATACCCGCCGCCATGACGA
>JAIFWQ010000073.1 GCA_019661795.1 Candidatus Parcubacteria bacterium
GGGGAAAACACTGCAGGTCGCGTTGAGAAATTCAAGGCAAGGCAGGCAAAATCGAAGAAGTAACGTAGAAGGCGAGAATTGTTCCCGAGAAAACCCTTTGTAGGCGCGACGGCGCCGGAAAGAGAAAATTTCTAGCAAGAAATTTTCGTGGTTTTTGAGGAAACAATTCTCGCCTTTTGCCTTATACTTAACTCCAATGGATTTAGCGAAATATAAAAAGAATCACAAGACGTCGTACCTCGCGGATATGTACGAGAAGCTCGAGAAAGACGAAGCTGACCTGAAGGCGCTTATGGCGTCGGATTCGAGCATGGCCGATATGGGCAAAGCCGATCTCGAAAATATCGAGCTCCAGAAAAAAGACATCGTCAGGCAAGTCGAAGCGATCGACGCGGCCGATATCCTCGAAGACGAAATGCCGAACGAGCTCATCATGGAAGTCCGTGCGGGCGCGGGCGGCGACGAGGCGGCGCTTTTCGCCGAAGAGCTCGTTAATATGTACCGCGTCTATGCGCAATCGCAGGGCTGGCAGACGTCGTTTCTCGACGAATCGAAATCGTCGGTCGGCGGCTACAAAGAAGTCTCCATGGAGATTCACGGCATGGGCGTATATCAGAAGCTCCGCTATGAGACCGGCGTTCACCGCGTCCAGCGCGTGCCCGCGACCGAAAAGATGGGCCGCGTCCATACTTCGACCGTTTCCGTCGCCATCCTGCCTATACGCAAGCATACGAACGTCGATATAAATCCGGCCGACATCGTCCTCGAATTTTCCCGTGCAGGCGGCAAGGGAGGCCAGAACGTCAACAAAGTCGAGACCGCCGTGCGCCTTTTCCACAAGCCGACCGGCCTCGCGGTGCGCGTCACTGCCGAGCGCAGCCAGCTCAAGAATCGCGAAAAGGCCATGATGATGCTCACCGCCATGCTCCAGGAAAAGAAAGACAGCGAAGAGGCGGCCAAATTCGCCGCTGACAAGAAAGGCCAGCTCGGCACCGGCAATCGATCAGAAAAGATCCGCACCTATAATTTTCCCCAGGACCGCATCACCGACCATCGCATCAGGCAGTCTTGGCACAATATCGAGACAATCCTGTCGGGTGAAAAAGTGGGAGAGATCATCGATACCCTCGCTAATTTCAAGGGCGAAGTCGCAGAGAGAGGGGAAGATGATGAGGAATAAATCGATGATCTCCCGCACATAGCCTTCGAAGAGACTCTCGGAGTGTGAGGATGTGCCGGGGGCACATCCGTAAAGCGCGAGAGGGAGCGCCCGGCCTCCAAGGCCGGGACGCGTTCTCTGAGAAGGCTGTGTGCGGGAGTTGCCTTTTTACGGCCTATCTGTTAAGCTTCCGAGACGTTTTAAAACCACGTATCAACCAATGTCAGCAGCTAAAACCAAGGAATCCATCATCGAATCGATGTTCAAAGTAGGGGCCCATTTCGGCCTCGCTAAAGCGCGCCGCCACCCTTCGACCAAGCCGTTCGTCTTCGGCGTGAAGAACAAGATCGAGATCTTCGACCTTGAGAAGACCGAGGAAGCTCTCGCGAAAGCGAAAGCCTTCGTCGCATCCATCGCGGCTTCGGGCAAGCAGGCCCTCTTCGTCGCCGGCAAAAGCGAGGCCATTCCAGCCGTAAAGGCGGCAGCCGCGAAAGCCGGCCAGCCTGTCGTCGGCGGACGATGGATCGGCGGCACCCTCACGAACTTCGGACAGATCAGGAAGCGCATCGAAAAATACGAGAATCGCCTTAAAGAAAAGGAAAGGGGCGAGCTCGCCAAATACACCAAAAAGGAGCGCCTTCTCATCGATCGCGAGATCGCTAAACTCGAGACTCTCTTCGGCGGCATCGTTTCGATGAAAGACAAGCCGGGCGTCCTCATCGTTGTCGACCCGAAGAAAGAATACATCGCCGTTGAAGAGGCTCGACAGGTCGGCGTTCCGGTCGTCGCCATCGCATCGTCCGACTGCAACCTCTCTCTCGTCGATTTCGCCATCCCGGCGAACGATTCGTCCGCATCTTCGGCCGCTTTCTTCCTCGACGAGCTCGCCAAATCCTACGCCGACGCGAAGGTCATCAAGCCCGAAGCCAACAAGTAGGCTTTTCTGGTATAATCTATCCCTGCCTCGAGGCATCATTTTCGTTTAGCATTTAGCTTTTTCCATTTCCATGGTTACCACCGACCTCATAAAAGAACTCCGCGAAGCGACCGGCGTCTCCGTCATGCAGTGCAAGAAGGCCCTCGAAGAGGCGGGCGGCGACAAAGAAAAGGCTCTCGTCATACTCAAAAAGAAAGGCGCGGAGGCATCCGCCAAGAAAGGCGACCGCACGCTCGGCGCAGGCGCCATCCAGGCATACATACATTCGACCGGCAACGTGGGCGTCATGGTCGAGCTTTCGTGCGAGACCGATTTCGTGGCCAAGAACCCTGAATTCAAGCAGCTCGCCTACGACATAGCCATGCATATCGCCGCCGCCAAGCCTGAATTCAATAAAAGAGAGAATATCACCGAAGCCGACAGGCAGGTCGCCGAATCCGTATTCGAAAAGGAAGTCGAAGGCAAGCCGGCCGACATGAAGGCCAAGATCCTCGAAGGCAAGCTCGCCGCATATTTCGCCGAGCGCGTTCTCCAGGAACAGCCTTTCATCAAGAATCCGGAGGTCACCATCGCCGGGCTCATATCGTCCGCCGTCCAGAAATTCGGCGAGAAGATAGAGGTCACCCGCTTCACCCGCTACGAGTCTTCGAAATAATCTATATCTATGGTCGTCGAGATCACTCTCATGGCGGTGTCGGGGCTGGGAATGGCGGCGC
>JAIFWQ010000074.1 GCA_019661795.1 Candidatus Parcubacteria bacterium
TATTTTGTCCCCAATTGACCGAATGCCCGTTTAAAGCAAAAATTATGTCTTCCGGAATTGTTCTTTGCATTCATTCACCTTCAACCGTCAGCTCCCTGTCGAATATGATCCATAATCTGCCCGTGGCCAAAGCCGTGGTGGTAAAGACGAAATGTTTCGCCGACTGCAAAGGCGAAAAGATCAGATGCAGGAAAGGAGAAACATTCTTCGTGATCGCCATCGCCGGAAACAACCTTTCCTATATCAAGAAAGATCCCGATGATAAAAACGAAAGAGATCTCGTCATCGAGAATATTTTTATCGAGGACGCCGTCGAGCCTTCAACGAAAACGAACGAAGATCGCGCTGCCGCGTGAAGCCTTTCGAAAAGCCTGATAGAACATCAAGCCCCGTCGCGTTCGCGACGGGGCTTTTTTCTGCCTCTCTGACCTTCTTATCTTCCGACTTATCCTCCAAATCTCTCCGTCCGTATAGAATGAGTATTAAAGCCGAGAGCGACGAGCAGCCCGGCGGCCGCTTCGACGAATTTCGTCGGACCGCAGACGTATATGTCCGGCATGCTTCCCTTCAAGCGGCCCAATTCCTTTTCAAACATCTCCGCATCGATCCGTTTCGAATAGCCGGCCCAATCCGCAGGAGCGTTTTCAGTAAGCGTTATGACGATTTTCAGATCCTTGTCTTTCTTTTGCATATCGGCGAGCTCGTCGGCGTACAAAAGCCTGTCGATCGTGCGGAGGCTTATGATGAAAACGGCCTCTCTTCCCGCTTCGCGACCATTCAGGCTATCCATATGGATGCGCAGCATGCTCATGAGAGGCACCATGCCCGCACCGCCGGCGACGAGAACGAGCGGATCCGGCATGGCGGTGTCCCAGATGAAATGCCCGCCGATCGGGCCGCGCAGTTCGATCGCGTCTCCTGGCTTGAGCTGCCAGAGATACGGCGAAACCTCGCCGTCCTCGAGAAGCTCGACGCCGAGCTCTACGTCATACGGCTCGCCTGATGCGCCCGCATCTCGCGGCGCATTGGCTATGGAATAGCTCCTTTCCGCCATATAGCCGCCGGGCGCGGTGAGCCTCACATCCACATGCTGGCCCGCCTTATGCCCCGGCCAACCCGGAACGGCGAACCTGATGCCCATGACGTTCGATGCGGCTTTGCCTATGGAAACGACGCGCGCTTCTTTCCATTTCGCGCCTTCGCTTTTCGCCGGATTGTTTCGACTGCCTATATGGGTGTCGCTCATGCAATTTTCATAGTCTAATCGTTCGTATATCTCTGCTCTTTCCAGGGATCGCCGTAATTGTGGTAGCCGCGCGTCTCCCAAAATCCGGGCTTGTCGCCTTTGACGAATTCGAGCCTTTTCAACCACTTCGCGCTCTTCCAGAAATAGAGGTGCGGGACCAAAAGGCGCGCCGGGCCGCCGTGCTCTGCCTCCAGAGGCTTGCCGTCATAGAGATACGCGACCCACGCCTGGCTGCCGGCCTTTCCAGGGCCGCCGGCGCGGATGTCTTCGATCGGTATGTTCGTGGAATAGCCGTCATATGAATGAGCGATGAGATGCGTCGCCTCGGGCGATACGCCGGCCAGGTCCATGATGTGGTCCAGAGGCACGCCGCGCCATTTCGTGTCGAATTTCGACCATTTGGTGACGCAATGTATGTCTTTGGTCACGTCTTCCGCAGGCAAAGCGGCGAATTCCTTCCAATCCCACGAAAGCTCTTTCTCGACGAGCCCGTCAACGACGAGCCTCCATTCTCCGAGATCGATCTTCGGCGTAGGGCCGAGCGAAAGCACGGGAAATCCCGTCTCTTCGTATTGCCCCGGCGGCAATTTTTCGTTGGCCTTTCGTTTCGGTTTGAAGCCTTCGTTGATGATCATGGCTTGATTATACCTTTTCCGGCACGATAGGGCGGCGGCTCTATTTCAAGACCGTCGTGCGCAGGATGCGGCTGAAATCGGCGACGATGCGGTCATCGGGACCGAACCTCGTGACGGAGAACATGAAAATATAGCCCGGGCGCACGACGACGAGCGACCTGCCTTCATACAATCCTGACCACGAATAGCCGAGGCCTTCGACCGGCCCTTCGGTCGAGGTCGATATCAGTCCATTGCCCAGCCGATAGTTCGAGATATCGTCGTTCCTGATGAAATCCTCGGCGGAAACAGCGATGCCGTCGTTCTCCAGTATGTCTATGGTTATCGAAGGCGGCCCTTCGCCATCCTTGGGCAAAGGATCGAGCGTCGCATCGGTGAGCATGATGAGATGCCTCGCCCGACGAGCGTCGCCGATGTCTTTCTGTTCGAGGCGATAATAGTTCGGATAGAGGAACGATATGCCGTAGCGGCCGGAAACGTAGCTCTTCGATGTTTCCGGCTTGAGATCCGCCGCGCGGGAAGGATAAAAATAATATGAAGCCCAGGCGACGGCGACGAGGAGCGCAGCACCGGCGAATTTCAGGCTGTTCTTGGTGTCTTTGAACATGGCGAGATCCAGCGGTTAATAGATCTTAAGCGTCGCGGAGATCGAATCGAAAAGCGAGATCAGTTTTTGGCGATCGAACGCTTTGACCGCGCCAGCCGGATAATTGGCGATATTGCCCGAATGGATCATGTACCTTATGGCGAAACAGCGATTGCCTTTTTTGGTCGCATACACGGATTGCTCATAGAGATTCCCGGCCGCCGCCCCGACGGACGTCGCATACCTATATGTATATCGGCCCAGCGTTTTGGCCGATGACGCGCCCGGCGAATACAGGAAATCGGCCGGCGCGCATTTCCCC
>JAIFWQ010000075.1 GCA_019661795.1 Candidatus Parcubacteria bacterium
AGGTTCGGAACCTGCGGCTTACAAACATAATGAGCCGATCGTCATGCGACCCGAATGCGGGCATCTGCGGCTGACCTAACCGAAAGAAATCTTTTCAGATCATCGTCACCCGTGGCGGAGATCGAATAATTCCTTTCGAGAAGCATTCGCAGATTTTCCCGGGCGCGCGACAGACGGCTTTTCACCGTGCCTTCGCTTATGCCGAGGATATGAGCGATGCTTTCATACGACAGGCCGAGAACATTGCGCATGGCCATGATCCGCCGATGGTCGTATTCGAGCTTCTGCACACACTCTTCGACCATCAGGATGAACTCGTCGAGTGCTACCGTATCCGCAGGGCTCTGATCGCGGCCGACGATGAGGTCGCCGAACGTGCTGTCTTCATCTTCGCCGATGGCATGATCCATCGAAAGCGTATCCTGACGATGCCGCCTGAATAAATACCAGGGTCGATTGCGAGCGAGATTCGTCGCGATTTTATAGAGCCATGTGGCGAGAGAACATTCGCCTCGGAAGCTGCCGAGACTTCTGTACGCGCGAATAAAGACATCTTGGGTGATCTCTTCAGCATCAGACCGGCTCTGAAGCAAGCCGAACGTGATGCTGAAGATCTTTCCGCGATATCGGGACACGATCTCCTCGAATGCCGACGTATCGCCCTGTTTGGAGCGCTGGATCAGCACAGCATCGTATTCTGCTGCTTCTACTGATGCTGCCGACGGAAGTGGCCGGGAATTGCGTATTGGATAGACCATAAAAAGCCTTATTGAAGGTTCAAAGAGCAAACTGGACATAGTGAAAATAGCACAGGGCGGGCGCTTTGCAAGGAATCGCGAAGCGCCTTTTGCAGGTCGCGTGGGAACAGAAGACACGGACGCAGTCGCGCCGGTACCCTGTGCATAACTTTTCATATCTAATCCCTCCTGAATAGACTACTATTAAAGGCACATTAGGAGCGGCATTATATAAATAGTCAAAAGTAATGAAACATATTAGCAAGGCGTTCTTCTCTTTTTCGCTGATCACGTCCCTCGCGTTCGCATCGACGGCTGTCGCATCGACGACGATAAGCTCCGACATCTCGACCGGCGGAAATCTCACAGTCTCGGGCACGAGCATCCTTACCGGCATCATAACGGCTGGTGCGAACATCACCATACCGGCATCCTACGGTTTCGATGTGGCGAGCGCGGGCACGCTCAATATCGGTACGACGACAGCAACGGCTATCACTATCGCGAGCACGAACGTGCTCTCTACGTTCAGGGGGCCTGTCAAGATCACTGGCGCCGCATCGACCACCGGAGATTTCAGCGTCGGCGGGAACGCCACGACCACCGCGTCGAACGGCAACATCGCGACGAACGGATCGCTTACGCTCGCCAATTCATCGACGGCTATCGCCGGCATCGTCTTTGGGTTCTGCAATATAGCGAACTCAGCGAACATCACCGCGTCGTCGAGCGCCTATTTCAACTGCACCGGCGCGACCGGCGTGACGAGTTCGCATCGCGTATTCGTCCAGGCGACGAGCTCGATGTCGGCTAACCTCATCATCGTGGCCGCTTCTTCGACGCCTACGGCCGGCACTATCAACCTTCAGATCTACAACACGGGCAATACCGGCGGTACGGTCGCCCCGGGCGCCATCAGCGTCAACTTCTTCGGCATCAGATAAAACAGCACATGAAAAGGATCATCGTTTCCATAGCTCTGGCCCTGACGCTCTCCCCGGCCATGGCGTTCGCGGCATATAACGACGTCACCCTGACGCCTGATACCCTTCTTTCGGTCGGCGGCCGGAGCATCAGCGTGTCCGGATCGAACGCCGCGATCGCTTCGATCACGGTCGATGCCGCGAGCTTCTCGTTCGTGCTCAACGCGGGCTCGAATCTTACCGTGACGTCGAATGACGCCGCATATCTCGCGTATGACATAGGCGGCACATACCTTTTGACCAACACTTGTACCGCCACGCAGTCCGTCCTCGGCTTCTCGGCTCCTTCAGGGGCGAATGCGGCGACTATAACAGTGACGCCGTCATCGGCAAAATGCGTCGTTAATTCATCATCAGGATCGTCAGGGTCATCTGGTTCATCAGCCCCTTTCTCTTCCGGCTCCTCGGCCCGTAAACAGGCAGCTGCTGCGGCCATAGCGGTCCCTGTTGCGACGAAATCCCCGACTTCGGTCCCTGCAAAGACGATCCCTGCTCCAGCCGTCGCTCCGGCCAAAATCGCACCGGCTCCAGCCCCGAGCATAGCTCCGATAAAAATGGTTCCGGCAGCGCCTGCAAAGGCCAATTCTTCCGTGACGCCGGCTTCTCCCGTGAAGACAAAGACGAAGGTCCCTGTCCCATCGAAGACCGCGCCTAAGGCGAAAGCGAAGATCATTATGGCTACGAGCACTTCGAATACCGCATCGGCAGAAGAAGGTTTCTCGGTCTTCGGGCGCTTTCTCAACCTATTCCGATAATTTCAGGATCGGCCGTTGAACATAGAGACGGATAAAGTCAAAAGCGTCTTTTTTGTCTTACAAAAAGGACGCTGAGATCGCTGCTGCCGCGAAAAGAGCCGCGAAGCAGGCAAAAAACCCGACGGTGCGCAGGAAGAAGCTCACAGCCTCTTTTCTCTTATTCTCAAAGCAGAGGAGCAACGGCTCCGAGACGAAAAGAAATCCCATAACGGCAGCCGACAGCACGAAGAGGCTTAGCATGGCCATAGGAATAAAGAGAGTCTCATTCTGTCCGGCAAAAGACGTTATCCCCT
>JAIFWQ010000076.1 GCA_019661795.1 Candidatus Parcubacteria bacterium
CTCGAAAAGAGATTCGCCGAACTCGGCATAGGGGCGAACGCCAGGGCCGAAGATATCAGCCTCGATCTGTGGCTAAAGCTCGCGCGCGGCTGATCCGCCTTTCTAACGTGACGAACCTACGACGGAATTGATGCTGCCCTGCGCAGTGACGACGGAACAGGAGGTGCCGACGTATATCTTGCACTGAAATCTGTTCAAAGGATTATAGAAACCGAGCACGTTCCGCGCGAACGGCAGATTGTGGCTTAGATATTTCTGAGTTCCCGCCTGATATGTCAAAGAAACGCTCGAAGGGGGGCCGACTGTGACGTAATAGACGCCGCTCGGGCTGCAGGTGCAGGGAAATGAGAATGGAAAGGGCAATATCGAACCGCCGAACGCCTTACCGGAAAAGCTTTGCGCGGACGCTCTCATCGCAAGAGCGGAGCACACGAGAGTCAAAGCGATAACGATGGAGAGCGCGTACTTTTTCATGGCTTTCATGCCTCAATGATAGCACTGCGTGATATACTTTTGAAATGACACTTTCTTTTTTCAGCACGAAGATCGGCATATCGCTTCTCCTGGCGATCGTCATCATCGGATCCGCCGTCGGCATCCGCTATAAAGAACAGCATGCCGCAAAGACAAAAGGAGCGGCGACGCTCGTCGTCGAAAAGATCATCAGAGATTCTATCGCGAACGTGAACGAGATAGAGAAGAACAACAATCTCATCGCTTCGACGACCGCCGACAGCCTCCCGGCGGAATCCGCGACGATCATCCCGTATACCGCGACCGACCGATTATCCCAAGAGATCTTCAGGGAATACATCGCCGCCAAGAAAAGCGGCCAAGAAGTGACGTCGGATATCTCGAGCCGCATCGCGGAAAGCGTGCTCGCGCAGGATTACAGCGAAAAGAAGCCTCTCTATTCGGCGATCAATATGAAGATATCGGGAGATTCTTCCGTTATCGCCCTCAAAAGTTATGGAAACGCCCTCGGGTCGATATTGAGCGCACCCCCTGCGGCGACGAACAATGAGCTCGTCATATTTCAGAGGCTCTCGTCCGAGCCCGTAGATGGCTTCAAAGCCGATCTTTTGGCGATTAAGAAGCGCTATGCCGCTATGGAAGCGAAACTGTTGGCTCTTCCTGTGCCCGCCGAGCTCGCGACCGCCCAAGCGGACATGGCGAACGCGATCGGCATATTCATAGAATCCGTAGACGGAGCGCTCTCTATAGACGCCGATCCGATCGGCGCACTGGGGAAGATAGCCCGATATGACGATGGTATCGCCTATTTCGAAAGATCGATCCAGGCGATACGGGCAGACCTCAAAAAGAGGAACGTGAGCTTCGCGGCCCAGGAATCCGGCCACGTGATCATGGAATAGTGATATAATTTTCGTAACATGGAAGGTCGTGTCCATACAAGAATCTTTGCCGCCATCATCGCCTGCTTCGTCGCCGTCTCCTTTGTCTTTATAGTGCCGCCAAAGATAACCGAAGCCGGCGCCACGTCGTGCGTATCGGCTGGCCTCGTCAGCCTCGGAAAAAGTCTCTTCGGAAAATTGACCGGATCGGCAGTGCCTATCGCGAACTCGACGATCGAGACGTCGACCGCCGGTACATATATAAAAGACTGC
Organism: Candidatus Parcubacteria bacterium; assembly: GCA_019661795.1. GTDB lineage: Bacteria > Patescibacteriota > Minisyncoccia > Phycocordibacterales > UBA6065 > UBA6065. The sequence continues at coordinate 1,629 of JAIFWQ010000076.1, forward strand.
GTCCTTACGCCCATCGCCATCACCATGGCCCGCACGATGGCGAGGAACATCTCGAACAGCATCGTCAACTGGATCAACAACGACTTCAAAGGCAGGCCCGGCTTCGTCACGGATATAAACGGCCTCATCGCGGACAGCGCCGACGAGACGATCGGAGGATTCATATATGGAAGCGACCTCAATTTCCTCTGTCAGCCGTTCTCGTTCCAGATACGGCTCGCCCTCGCGACGAGATATTCCCAATCGTTCCAAGAACAGATACGCTGTTCCGTTTCGGATATAACGAGGAACGTGGGCTCGTTCGCAAAAAATAACGGCGGGGCGGGCTGGAACAACTGGCTCGAGATCACGACACAGTCGCAGAACAACGTGTACGGCGCATACCTGATGGCGGATTCCCAGCTGGCGCAGAATCTCCAGGGCAATCTCGATAAGCTCAATAACATGCTCAACAGGAACGGCGGGTTCCTCGATTTCGAGACATGCGACAGATACGAAACGCAGACGGAGGTCAATGCGCGCATAAAATCCGGAGGCGCGTTCCAGGCGCAGGCAGGAACTAATTATATTTCGAAGACGAATCCGACGGGAGGATTCGCGGGCGGTCCAGGGTCTCTCAATACGAGCGCAAAAAATACGCCTTCCGTGACGAGCAACGCTTTTTCGAAAGGCTTCGAGAGCGCGACCGATACCAAACCGCGATGCTTGAAATCGTCGACCAAAACGCCGGGATCACTCGTCGAAGCGCAAGCGACGAAAGTCCTCGGAAGCTGGGCAGACCAATTGAATCTCGCGAACGACATCGATCAGATCGTCGGCGCGCTCATCAGCCATTTCGCGGATAAAATGATCAGCGGAACACAGGGCTTCCTCGGACTCTCTGGAAGCAAAGGCTATGCGAGAAACAGTATAAACTACGCGGACGCATCGACTTTGTCCGGCAATCTTTCGAATCCCGACAATGCAGGGCTTGGCGACGCGACCGATGCCGCGAATGCCGGCATATCGAATCTCTTTCCGGTGAACAGCACAGACAATGT
>JAIFWQ010000006.1 GCA_019661795.1 Candidatus Parcubacteria bacterium
GAGCCGGAGTCGACGACGTTTCCGTAGGTGATGATGCCGTGCTTGAACGACAGGCCGCTTCTCTCATAGATGATGCCGACGCATCCTTTCGGTATCTCCATTTTATAGCCTGTATTTATGGCGGCGCGCTCCATGGGCGCGAGCACGATGCGTTCGCCCACGAAGAGCCCGAAGCCGGCGTCCCCTTCGAGGTCGTATTTCGGCATCGGCACGCTTTCGCGGACGCGGACGATTTTTAGAGTCTTTCTCATAAAATCACTATATCAACTAACAAAGAAAGAAAAAAGCCGCGCAGAGGGTGCGCGGCTTTGCCTAGCCGAACAATGGGTCGAGGACTTTCTCTACCGATTCCCAGACAGCCTCCTTTGACGGATGGGCGTCGATCACCTTTACGCGATCCGCATTCTTTTCTGCGAAGCGGCGGTAGCCGTCCCGGACGCGAGCGTGCAGATCCGCTCCTCGTTCGTCGAAATAATTCGTCACGCCGGTCTCTGCTTTCCTCGCCGCCACCCTCTTCATTCCCTCTTCGGGGCTGATATCGAGGATGATGTAGAGGTCGGGAACTATCTGCGGCACGAGCGAAGCGCGTAAGGAATCGAACAATCCGAACAGATGATGACATTCCATTCCGAAGATCTGGTACGCCCATGACGAAGCGTCGAACCTGTCACAGAAAACGTTTCTGCCCTCTGTGAGGGCCGGCTCGACTACCTTGCGGAGGTGGTGCGATCTGCCGGAGAAAGCCTGGGTCACCTGCTCGTATCCGTTCAGATCCTTGGAGAACGGAGACGTGAGCACGAGATAGCGGGGACCTTTCTCCGCGAACTCGGTGCCTCCGATCTCCCTCGTGAACAGCGCATCCGGATATTTTTCTTTGAGCCGTTCAATAACGGTCGATTTGCCGGAGCCTTCGCAGCCCTCTATCACGATGAATTTTCCTCTTTTCATATTCCCAATGTATCAAATAAAAAGCGCCGGTACGAGACCGGCGCGGGTTCAAACGGCTGCCCCGAACATGAGGTTCGAGCTTCGGGTCCTCTTTTGAATCCTATCGAGCTCCCGAAGGAAGTCAGGCACGTCGCTCGAACGTCGCGATCTGACCCTGACGGGAGTTCCTATGAATCCCGCTTTTCGCAGCGAGCGATGCGCGATGACGCTCGGATGTAATGCTTTTTTCATATCTTGAGCAAGAATAACAGATTGAGCATAAAACAAAAGCGGGTGTCCAGTCGACACCCGCCTTGACTATGCCGCGAGTCTGAAGCGGCTTCGGAGCCTTGCGAGCTTGCAACGGAGGTAGATCACCGTGGATACGAGCTTGCGGAGGGCCAACCGTTCGGTCGGCAGTTTTTGAGGAGCGGGATTCATGTGGGCGACTGTTCCCATCATATCACCTATTTCCTTCGCAACGCCCTGTCTATCTTCCGGGCGAGGGCGATCATGTCTTTTTCCTTCGCTCCGCGGGTGGTTTCCCCTGCCGTGCCGAGGCGTATGCCTGATGGGTCGACCGGCGGGCGCGCATCGAACGGGATCGCGTTCTTGTTCACGATGATGCCTGCGGCTTCGAGAGCGTCGCTCGCCTCTTTGCCGCCTATTCCCTGCGACGCGACATCGACGAGGATGAGATGGCTGTCGGTGCCGCCCGATATGATCCTCCAGCCGAGCTTCTTCAATTCGGCGGCGAGGGCCTGCGCGTTCTTTATGACTTGTCGTGCGTATTTTTTAAATGCTGGAGACGCCGCTTCTTTTAAAGCCACCGCGATAGCCGCGGTCTGATTCATGTGAGGCCCGCCCTGAAGCCCCGGGAAGACGGCTTTGTCTATCTTTTTATTGAGCTCGCGCGCGTCTTTTTTGGCGAATATGAGAGCGCCTCGCGGACCGCGAAGGGTTTTGTGCGTCGTGGTGGTGACGATATCGGCGTATAGAAATGGGGACGGATATGCCCCGCCGGCGACCAATCCGGCGATGTGCGACATGTCCACCATGAGATACGCGCCGCATGCGTCGGCTATGTCGCGAAATCTCTTCCAATCGATCATGCGCGGATACGCCGTGAAGCCGGCGATGATCATCTTCGGCATTTCGCGAAGGGCGATATCGCGGAGATTCTCATAATCGAGCGTTTCGGAATCTTTCGAGACGCCGTACGGCACCTGCGTCCAGAATTTCCCTGTCGCTGATACCTTGTGGCCGTGCGTGAGATGCCCGCCCTGGTCGAGGGACATGCCCATGACTTTGTCGCCCTTCTCCAGGAGCGCGACGTAGACGGCGAGATTCGCCGGGGATCCGGAGAGCGCCTGCGTATTGACGTGCCATTCTTCGGGAGAGAGCCCGAAAAGCTCTAAAGCCCGCTCCGCCGCGAGGTTCTCGACCTTGTCGACGACCGAATTGCCGCCATAGTAGCGTTTGCCGGGATATCCTTCGGCGTATTTATTCGTGAGCTCGGAACCGAGGGCATCGAGCACGTCCTTCGATACGTAATTCTCCGAAGCGATGAGGTTTATAGCCTTCTTTTGCCTCGCCTGTTCGGCTTTGATCAGCTTTTCTATCTGCTTGTCCTTCATCGCTTGAATATATCACAGAGGCTATTTGTCCGCTTCCCATATGCGTGTTTAAATGAGGTCAGGAACCCCGCCAAAAGAGGCTCTAAATGAATGATAAAGAGGTCAAGAAAGAGGTCAAAGATCTTCTCCGAAAGAAAGGAGGTGAAATGGAATGGCTCGAGCTTATAGAAATAATCTTGAAGATGAAAGGCTGTCTCTCCGAGTCGCACGCGATCATCGTCGACATGCAGGCCGAAAAGATCCTCAAGATCGACAAGCTCAAAGTCCGTCTCCTCTGATCGATCGTTTCGCCGGCGCGCACTGATGCGCGCCGGCTTTTTAATCTCTATTTTTTCCTGCCGAAAAGCTCGAACGCGTTATCGACGACGTACACGTTCGCTATGCCTGCGGCGAGCATGCTGTCCCAGCAGGGCTTGCAGCACCAAAAATGGCCATAGAGATAGACATCGGCGCCTTTCACGGCATCCGCGCCGGCTTTGGACAGGGCGTCGCGCACCGCGCCGCTTTCGGCATGGTCATGATGCGTCGAACAGCCCGGACAGAGCCAGTATTTCGTGCCCGACTTGATCTTGAGCAGTTTGCGGACGCACCAGCCTTTCCTATGAAGCTCGATGAGCTTGGGATGCGTGAAGCCGGCCTGGTTCGCCGCCGATCCAATGGCTTCGCTCCGTTTGACGACGACTGCGCCGGTCGAATGATTGAGATCGGTCGACTGGGTGTCGCGGACGCGTTTAGCCTGCGACATGAACGGGTCGATCGCCGAGACGGAAAATATTTCCCTGCCTTCGGGAAGATACGGTATGCTCCAGGGGACTTTCATCATGCTGGCCATAGTATCCAATAGAACCTATAATTTCAACATGACGAATTTCGACCGGATATACCAGAACGCCCTCAAGGAGATCATGGAGAAAGGCATCGAGGAGACGAACCGCCGCACCGGCCACAAGACCAAGGCGATCCCGGGCCTGACGTTCTCTTTCGACATCGAAAAAGAAGGCTTCCCTGTCCTTACCCTCCGCAAAATCCCCATCCGCGTCTTCGTGGCCGAACAGATATGGTTCATATCGGGATCGAGGAAGCCGGAGGATTTCCTGCGCGATTACACCAAGATCTGGGACGATTTCACCAATCCCAATGACGTGGTCACGGTCGCCTACGGCTATCGCTGGCGCAAGCATTTCGGCCGCGACCAGCTCGGCAAGCTCGTCGAGCTCCTGTCGAACGACCCGTCGTCGCGCCACGGCGTCATCGTCACGTGGGATCCGACTTCCGACGGGCTCGGCGGCTCGAATAAAAAGAACGTGCCCTGCCCGTTCACGTTCACCGTCAATATCATCGGCGGCAAACTCCACCTGCACAACGTCATCCGCTCGAACGACATGATCCTCGGATGCCCCCATGACGTGGCTGGCTTCGCCCTTCTCCAATGCATCCTCGCCCAGAAGCTCGGCGTGAAGCCTGGCGTCTACACGCACACCGTATCGAACGCCCATATATACGACGTCCATTACGAAGCGGCGGAAGAGATCATGCGAAGGACGAACGACCACAAGAGCATCGTCCTCGACCTGCCCGCAGATTCGTTCAAGCGCGCCGAAGAAAAAGACCAGTCGCTCGCCGACGATATCATCAACGGCCTTTCCAGCCAGTATCAGCCGGGCGAAGCGATCAAAGGCCTTAAGATAGTGCTCTAATGAAGATATTTATCATCGCCGCGGTGACGGCAGACGGATTCATAGCCAAAAACGAGAACCACGCGGCGTCGTGGACTTCGAAAGCCGACAAGAACTTCTTCAAAGAGACGACCAAGCGCGCCGGCGTCATCGTCATGGGCTCGAGGACGTATGAGACCATCGGAAAGCCCCTCCCCGGAAGGCGCAATATCGTGCTCTCGAGGACGAAGAAGTTCGAAGGCGTCGAGGTGTCGGCGGAATCGCCGACAGAGCTCGCGTCGAGGCTCGAGAAAGAGGGCGTGAAAGAGATCGCCATCTGCGGCGGCGCTTCGGTCTATACGGAATTCATGAAAGCCGGCCTCGTCGACGCTCTTTATCTGACCGTCGAACCTATTCTCTTCGGCGCGGGCATGACCATGTTCCGCGAACCGATCGACGCGAAGCTCGAATTGAAAGAAGCTCGCCCTATCGGCGACGGGGCGGTAGTATTAGAATACATCGTGATACGATAACGAAATGATACTCACCAGAACCAGGATCGCCGAGCGCATACAGAAAGGCTCGCTCAAATTCTCCCCCGCCTTGGACATATTTCAGCTGCGTCCGCACGCGGTGGACCTCCGCCTCGGCTATACGTTCCTTTTGCCGAAATCGTGGCACATGACGGCGAAAGGCCGCGAAGCGCTGTCCCTCGACCATTTCGATAAAAAGCGTCCGCAGTATTTCGAGGCGCTCGAGCTCGAGCAGGGCCAGTATTTCGAGCTTCTACCCGGCGAATACGTCATCGTGTCGACCTTGGAAAAGATAACCATGCCCAAGGACGCGATGGCCGTCCTCTATCCCCGATCATCGGTCAATCGCAAAGGCCTTTCTGTCGACCTCACCGGCATCGTCGATTGCGGCTATGAAGGCCAGCTCGCCGTCCCTGTCAGGAACAACACGTCGCATCAGATCATACGGCTCTATCCGGGCGAACGCTTCTGCCAGCTCGTTTTCGAAGAGACGGGAGAAGAGATCGAAGACAAAACCAATAGGTACAGCAAAAAGGACATCATCGAGGGCGCCATCCGTTCGAACCCGGGCCTCGAAGGCAAGGACGAAGAAGAGATGGATCTCATACAGAAGGGCCTGATCAAAGAACTGAAAGCGAAGTTCAAGATATAGAAAAACCGCCCTTTCGGGCGGTTTTTGATTCGAGGTTATTTGACGTCCACTCCCATGTTGCGGGCGGTGCCTTCGACCATCTTCATCGCGGCGTTGACGTCCGCCGTGTTGAGGTCGGGAAGCTTCTTCTCTGCGATCGCCTTGACCTGGGCCTTCGTAAGGGTGCCTATCTTCACCGAATTAGGCTTGCCCGATCCGAGCTCCTTTTTAAGGGTCTTGAGGATCATCTGGGAAGCAGGCTCGGTCTTGTAGAACATCTTGTATGACCGGTCGTCATAGACTTCGATGATCGTAGGGACGGTCTCGCCGACGCGAGTCTTCGTTTCGTCGTTGAAGCGCTTCACGAATTCGCCGATGTTGATGCCGGCGGATCCGAGAGCGGGTCCGAGCGCCTGGCCAGGGACGGCCTTGCCGCCCGGGATCTGGAGCTTGAGCATCTTGGTTACTTTCTTTGCCATAGCGGGGATAAGGTTATATTAAATCTTCTTAACTTGCAAGAAATCGAGCTCTACCGGGGTTTCGCGGCCGAACATCGAGACGAGGACTTTGACCTTGCCGCGCTCGGTGTCGACTTCGGCGACCTTGCCTTCGAGGTCCTTGAACGGGCCGTCGGCGATCTTGACCGCGTCGTCAGGGACGAGATTGATCTCGTGCTTGACCGATCCGGTATCCATGCGGCCCATCAATACCTGCATCTCTTTTTCCGTGAGAGGCACCGGATGGACGCCCGATCCGACGAAGCCGGTCACGCGCGGCGTATTGCGCACGACGAACCATGAATCGTCGGTCACGATCATATCCACGAGTATGTAGCCGGGATATACCTTCTCCTCTTCCTCGACGCGCTTGCCGCCTTTTACTTTGATCTTCTTTTCCGTAGGGACGAGGACATTGAAGATCTTGTCCTGCATGGTAAGGGAATCGATGCGCTGGCGCAGGTTTCGCGCGACGGCGTTCTCGTATCCGGCGTACGTATGGATGGCGTACCAGTGGCGCTCTCCGCCTGTGTGCTGTTTGGACATTGTGTTTGTTTCGTTATTTTGGCGCTACTTGCCGAGACTACTTGGCAAGAATGAATTTCTCGAGACCGAGCCTGAAGACGTAGTCGGCGACCGAAAGGACGGCGGCCGTCGCGACAGAGAGGCCGATGACGAGGAGGGTGTAATTCGCGGCCTGGCTTTTAGTCGGCCAGTTCACGTGCTTCATCTCGCCGCGGGTCTCTTTGATGTATTCCGCTAATTTCATATGGAGGAAATCTTGTTAATAAAAACCGCCCCGGAGGGCTAGGTTTTTATATCATACCGCGTGTTTCGGAAGAAAGCAAGCCTACTTTATCTCGTAGGTGATCATGACATTCGAGACGATCTTGTTCTCGCCTGACGGGATCGAAGGAGCGGATTGTTCTGCCGCCCCGCCCATTCCCATGTTGCGGACATCCTTGGCGTAATAGATCGGTTGAGGATAGCCGGATCCCGATTCCGAGAAGTTCACGATGCGGACGATCGACACGCCGAGGGAGCGCGCGAGGACGTTCGCCTGCTCGCGGGCGTCGGCGATGGCTTTGTCGCGGGCCTGGCGGACGAGGTCGTCCTGCTTGTCATTGGTGAAGTTCAGGCCGGATATGCCCGTAGCGCCGTATTCGCCTATGCCCGAAAGGATCTTGCCCGCGTCGTCGAGCTTGCGGACTTTGACTTCGATCGTCTGGGATACGACGTATGCGGCGAGGATCTGCTTGCCGCCGCCGTAAGAGGAGGTGCCGGTGTATTCGAAGCGCGGATAGATATTGTAGGAGGTCGTTTTGACGTCCTTATCGGCCACGCCTGATTTCTTGAGGTAGTCGAGAATGGCGTTCATGTTGTCGGTAGCTTTCTTTTGAGCGTCAGGGACCGATGCGCCCTCTTTTTCTACCGTGAACGAGAACAGGGCGATGTCCGGAGCTGCGATGACTTCGCCTTTGCCCGAGACGCTGATCGCGTTCGTCGCCGAAACGCCGGCGCCGATGTAGTTCATCGATTTGAATTCCGATATGGTCTTGGCCGCGGTGAATATGACGAGAAGGGCCAAGAGCGCGATCGCGAGGTTCTTTACCGCCGGATGATTGGTGATGTTGTCCATGTGATGAATTTAATGAAGAAGCGAATTATCTGCTAAATCTCTCTGCCGAGAGTATAAGGTTATCAAATAATGAGAGAACCGTCATCGGCCCGACGCCTCCGGGCACGGGAGATATGGCTGACGTGATCGGCGCGACGTCTGCATATCTGACGTCACCGACGACTTTGCCGTTCTTCGCCGCGCTGTTGATGCCCACGTCCACGACTACGGCGCCGTCTTTTATATATGACCGGTCGACGAGTTCCGGCTTGCCCATGGCGACAATGACGATGTCCGCCGCCCGGCTGATCAAAGCCGCGTCCTCTGTTTTCGAATGGATGACGGATACCGATGATGCGCCGCGGATATGAAGGAGTTGGGCGATCGGATAGCCGACCAATCGCGAGCGGCCGAAGACCGCCGCCGGCTTCCCTTTGACGTCGATGCCGTAGAAATCGAGAAGGAGCATGACGCCTTTCGCCGTCGCGGGCACGAATCGGGGCTCGCCCCTATCCAGAAGCTTCTGATTTTCGTCTGTCAATCCGTCGACGTCTTTGTTCGGATCGATGAGGTTCATGAGAACGAGCCTGTCGAGCCCTTCCGGGAGCGGCAGCTGAAGAATGATCCCGTGCACTTCGGGCGTCCGGTTCAATTCGCCGATCTTCGCGGCGATAGTATCCTGCGATGCGTCCGCGGCGAAGCGGACATGATCGGCCGCCGCGCCGATCGACGCGGCGAATCTCTTCTTCTGCTCTATATAGATCGAAGACTCCCTGTTGTCTCCTACCTGGATTATGGCGAGGCGCGGCAGGGTCCCCTGATCCGCGAGCGCCTTTACGCGCAGGGCGAGCTTCGTCCTGTACGCATCGCGAGCCTTTCTTCCGTCGAGCACGATAGTCATTTCGTGACTATATCATCAGAACGAAAAAGCGTCACCCGGAGGCGACGCTTTTTTCAAACCTGCTCTCGGGCGCGCTTTCGCGCCGATGGGAGATTAGAGGTTGATCTCCTTTGCCGAATTGAACAAGCCGTTCTCGACGACGAGGATCTTGGTCTTGTTCTTACCCGCTGCCGTGTAGGTGATCGTGACGACGAGTCCGCCCGATATCTCGTCCGCCCTCACGCCTTTTATGACCGTGCCTGAGCCGATGAGAGCGTATGATTGATCGGTAAGCGTTCCGTTCTTGTCCGTGAAAAGGACTGCGTACTGATAGGTCGATCCGCCCGTATTCACGCCAAGCGTAGTAACGACGTAGTTCGCGCCTCCGACGGTCTTCGCTACGGCGATATCGCCGATGGTGACCGTGCCTTTGACGCCTTCAGCCGAGAACTGCGCCTTGCCGTTCGCGAGAGCGACGCGGCTTCCCGTCTCTGCGGCTGCGACCGATGCGCTCTTGAGCCTGCCGAGAAGAGATGTGTCGGCGGTATCTTTGGTCACCGGAGCATAGGTGTCTTTGGTGACTCCCGCAGGAACGTTCGCCGCAGGGGTCTCTCCGACTGGATTATTGACGACGGTCGAAGAGCCCTTGCCGCCCCAGACTACGAAGCCTGCGATGGCGAGGATGACGATAACGACCGCGATGATTCCTTTTTTATTCATATTTTTTAAATACTAATTTTTGAAGCTTCAGTATACCACACGACGCTGGGCCATCGTTTATTTTACCTCCGTGACGAGCGCCTCGCCGCCTTTGGACGGGGCTATGGAGAACGATAGCCTGCCGATGAGCTGGCCGCGCGGCGTTTCGACGTTCACTCTCCAAAGCCCCGGAAATATGCCGCTTTTTTCGGAGAACGTCCTGAAACCGCTGTCGCGGCCGCCCGTTATGCCGAGGTCGACGGTGCTCGCGGTTATCCACTGCTTTTTCTCCTCATCGTAATATTGCCATTCATGGACGATATCCGTCGCCAGATTTGCCGGAGCGAATACAGCCGAAAGAGCGTAGAGCGTCGATCCCGGTTCGGCATGGATCGTCGGATCCGGATAGAAAAATCTGAACCATTTCTGCCTTTCGCCGAGCGTCTGGTACGTTCCGTCAGGCAATCGGGCCAGGGCGCGGTATATGCCCGCTTCCTTGAGAGCGAGAGGTATCGGCGGTATCAGATTCGTGAAATAAAGCGCATTGATGAAAGCGAAGAGCCCGAGAAGCGAGAGCGCCAACATCGGCGCGCTCTTCGCGATGCGGTCGGGCGCGAACCATGACAGGACGTATATGAAAAGCCCGACGATCATCAGGCTCGCGATGCCCGAGAGCAAGAATATGGCGTCGCCCATCTTGCCCAATATCACCGGCAGGAAGAATATGAGATACGAGAACAGCGCCGTGAAGAAAACGCTGACCTGGAAGCCGAGACGGATGTAATTTTTGCGCAGGAGCTCGTTCCCCGTTATGTAGCCGACGATCATGAGAAGGAACGGCCAGCTCGATACGATCGATCCCGATTTCGAATAGAAGAGGAATGAGGCGCTGAAAAGGCCTCCGAGGCAGAACTGAAGCATGAAGACGACGATGGCGTGGATCGTCTCGCGCTTTTCCATCTCTCCCCTGCTCGCCCTCCGCGATTCATGGATGTTGAGGATCATGATCGATCCCGCCGATATGAGAAGGTACGATATCAGAAGCGCGTTGCTGTAGAAGACGTCGATGCGGCGCAGGGTGAGATTGTCGAATACGAAGCCGAGCGCCAGGGTCACCGGCGATACGTAGCGTTCATATTTCCTGAAAAATGATCTGGCTCGGTCGAGCATCGTCTATTTCGCCTTCGGAGAAGACGTCGCGGAGATCGACGGGGTGGAAGAAGCCGTCGGCTTCGGGCAGGCATAGAGCGAAGCGAGCTTGTCGATGGTGCTGTTGTTCACCTCGCCGGTCTCCGGCAATCCGTATTTCTTTTGGAAGCTCATAACGGCGCTCCTCGTTGAAGGACCAAAGAAAGGCGCGGCGTAGACTTTGCCGCCCGTCGATTCATACGGATCGATATAGAATCCCTGCTTTTGGAGGGCCTTTTGGAGCATCGGCACTTGGGGGACGAAATAGAATATGCCGCCCGGTCCGCCGAATCCCGAATTCACGGGATTGGAGACTTTTCTGTCTCCGAACTGCGTATCGTGGACGAAGTCATAGCAGAATGCCGGAGCGAACGCGTGCGGAGAGACGCGCCATACGACGACGCCGGCCGCGATGACGACCAGGGCGACAACGACGATGTTCCTTATACTCCTGTTTTGTGATGGTTCCATGCCGAAAGTCTACCATATTAAAAGATATCCCTGTCGATGGCTTTCATCGCCGCGGCGGCGATGAACGAGCCGAGAAGCCCGAAGAAAAGATCGCCCATGGTGTCGCTGTTCCCCGCCTGCGCCATCTGATTCGGGCTCGCGAGATTCATATGGAAAAATACGATGCGGACATAATCGAATCCATATTCCAAGAGCTCCCACAGAACCCCGATGAGCGCCGCGACGGCCAGTATGACGAAAACGTTCTTCAGGAATTCGCGGTGGAATATGTGCAGGCGCGGATACCGGCGGATGATCCACGCGAGGCCGATGGCGAGGGCGACGCCCCCGACGAAATGGGTCAGCGCGTCATAGCCGAAAAAGCCCGTATTGCAGCCGAGATGCGGCAGGCACGCCGCATTCCTCATCCAGCCGAAAGGCTTGCTCCCGAGCGACATGAGGATGAAAAGCGATATGAACGCCGAGAACCATGCCTGAAGCCGAGAGGTTTTTATTTCCATAGGGATCGACAGATCCTGCCGGTATAGTACGAAGCTTTCTAAGGAGAGACGCTCTTGACGAACGCGTTCAGATCATCTGTGACCTCTATGGCTTTCAGGGTATAGAGATCTTTTCGGGTGTTGTATGCGCCTTTATACGTGCTCCGGGCCGCGGT
>JAIFWQ010000077.1 GCA_019661795.1 Candidatus Parcubacteria bacterium
CCAGCGGAACTGCTGTTTGGTGTATGAAAGGAAATCTTCCGGAGCGAGGCCTTCGGCGAGCACTTCGGGAACGTAGAGCGACTTCCAGCCTTTCTCATGGATAAAAAGCCCGGTGGCGAAATCTTCGGCGATCGATTCGGTGCACATGCCGCCGACCTGCCCGAGAGCCGCGCGCGATATGACCATGTTCGTGCCGCACATCGTCGCGGAATTGAGATGGTTCTTGCCGCGGCATATCGGCCCGAAGAAAAGCTCCTGCTGTTCCCATGAGCTTAGGGTCACGGCGTTCATGTGCGCGTTCTTGTAATACTGGGGCGTCTGGACGAAGCCGAGCTTTTCGTCGACGAAATAGCCCACGGTCTTCATAAGGAAGTCCTTGTGAGGCACGTGATCCGCGTCGAATACGGCGACATAGGGCGCCCCTGCTTTTCTGCCCGTTTCCTTGAGGGCGTTATTGATATTCCCCGCTTTCGCCCCGCCAGGGATCGTCCGGGTGATGCATCCCACGCCGAGCCGTTTGGCCAGGGCGACGATCTCTTCCCAATTATCTTTTTTGGCCACGAGACCGTCGTTCAATATGAAGACCCTGTGATTGGGATATTCCATATCGCGGGCGGCGACCGCCGTCTCTTCGACGATATCCGCCGGCTCCCCCGCCACGGTTATGAACACGTCGACCGGAGGCGAGAACGATGGATCGAATCTCGCTTTATGATCGAGCCTCCAGACGGTGGCGAGATATGTCAGGGCCTGCCATGTGTGGAACACTTCGCCGGCGATCAGGAGCCAGAACAGGAATTCGTTCCCGTGTCTGAACAGGAACGTTATGACGAAGAAATATACGATCGCCATGACGAGATTGGCGACGAGGAGCAGTTTGGCCGGAACGCTCGACAAGAATTCTGTTTTCGATGGCATATATTAGGGATATCTAAGCTTGTAAACGTAGAGAGAAAGGCCTTGCGAGAATTTTCTCATGTCGAGCCTCTGGTAATGCTGGTCCATGTAGAGGCGCACTTTTTCTTCGTATCCCTGGTCGTATCCGAGGAGGAGATACATCCTGCCGTACACCTTTTCCCAATCCGAGGCGGCCTTTTGGAGCGACTCTTCGGAGAACGGCTGGGGCACGGCGCCTTTGGCGAACCGGTCCCAGCGCGGGAACGTAGCGAGTCGCGCCGACCCGTCATAGTAGTATTCGACCGGATAGGTTATGAACGGCGCGGACACGACGAACAGGTCGCGCGGCGTCGCGCTCGACGCGACGTATCGGGCCGCATCCCGGAAGTCTTCTTTCACCGGAGAAACGGGCTGGATCGCCTGTATGACGAGCATGGAGAGCATGCATGCGACGAGGGCAGAGAGCGCCAGATCCGATACGAAGCCCCGGTATGAAGCCAGAAAGTAGACCGCCAGTATATAGAGCGACGGCAGACAGATGATGAGATAGCGGGAAAGGAAGATCGGCTGGAACGTCGCGGAGACGACGAAGGCGAGCGCGACAGGAACGAACGAAGCGGCCATGAGATAGGCGGTCTGGGGCTCGCGCGGACGCTTGCGCGCGAGGAACGTGAAGCCGACGAACACCAAAAGCGGCCAGAGAGACAGGTAGAAGGTGTTCACGCGGTCGGTCTGGAAGCCGATGAAGAAGTTCGAGAAGACGTTGAAGAGGTCGACGGTGGAGGGCCGCGTGAGGAGGGGGTTGGTCAGGCCGGCGCCGGCAAAATATCTGTATATGAACCACGCGAGGCAAGCGGCGCCGGCGAATATGGCCACCCGCAGGAGGCGCTTCATCGCATCTGCCGGGAAGAGATCCCTTCTGGCGGCGAAAAAGAACGCTTGGACGACCACGATGAACAGGAAGAACAGATGGGTGAATATGCCGAGAACGGTTACGGCGGCATAGCCCGCCCATGCGCCGGATGACGGCCTCTTCCAAAGCCGTATGAAGAAAAGATGGGACAGGACGGTGAAGAGGAACATCATCGAATACATCCTCGCCTCCGACCCATACCAGTTCAGGAACGGCGATACGGCCGTTATCAGGGCGGCGATATAGGCCACGCGCGGCGAATACGCTTCTTTCGACAGATAGAATATCGCCGGTATGGAGAGCAGGAAGAATATGAGCGAGAACAATCGCAGAGCGACTTCGCCCGTGCCGAAGAGAGTCTCCCAATAATGAAGGCCGACGAAATAGAGCGGCACATGGACGTCTTTGGCCACGACGTCGAGCACGCCGCCGAGCGAGCGCGACGTCTGCCATATGCTCTGCGCCTCGTCGAGGCGCAGGCTCTGATGCATCCATATGGAAAAGGACATCACCGCGGCGAGCGCCACCAAAAGGCAGACGTAAAACGCGTGGGATGAGAGCAGGTCTCGCTTTTTTATGGCGTGGGTTTGAGAGGTCATGCTATTTCGCTCCATTCTTCGCCGAATTCTGATAAAGGTTGCCGAGCTCGCCCGCATAGAGCGCCATGCCGAACCACGCCCAGTTCTCGTCGTAATACGACTGCGGCTTCAGCCATTTCGATTCGTTCGGGTCATAGAGGCCTTCGAGCTTCT
>JAIFWQ010000078.1 GCA_019661795.1 Candidatus Parcubacteria bacterium
TTCATCCCTATAAAATGGTCAAAGACCACCGCACCGACGCCGAGACATCCAATGTCGACGCCGTGCTCGCAGGGGACATCGACATGTTCATAGAGGCTGAAAAAGGCCTGTAATAAAGGTTTCGCGGGTATGGTAGAATGACCCGGTACCATGATCAAATTCGACAAAGTCAGTAAAATATATGCGGACGATTCGGTCGCTCTCGACGACGTGTCTCTTCATATACAGCCGAAGGAATTCGTCTCCGTCGTCGGGCACAGCGGCGCGGGCAAGACGACCCTGGTCAAGATGATCCTCGCCGAAGACCGGCCGACCAAAGGCCGCGTTTTCTTCGAATCTGCCGACGTGCACAAGCTCCGGCCGAGCGCGATCCCGAAATACCGCCGCCGCATCGGCACGGTGTTCCAGGATTTCAGGCTCATTCCGAACAAGACGGTGTATGAGAACATCGCGTTCGCCATGGAGGCGGCGGGCCGGACCGACGAAGAGATCGCGTCCGACGTGCCGCACGTCCTCGACCTCGTCGACCTCGGCAGGAAGATATGGAATTTCCCCGGCGAACTTTCCGGCGGCGAAAAGCAGCGCGTAGCCATCGCCCGCGCCATCGTCAATCAGCCCGACCTCATCATCGCCGACGAGCCGACGGGAAATCTCGACCCGGTCAACACCTATGAGATCGTCCAGATCCTGAAGAAGATCAACGACCTCGGCACGACCGTCATACTCACCACCCATAACAAGGGCGTCATCGAATCGATCGGCAAGCGCGTCATCACCATGGAAAAAGGCCGGATCGTGAGGGACGACAAGGACGGCAAATACGCTATATAATTGAAAGCATGTTCTGGATCAACACCAAGCGCATCGTAAAATCAGGCTTCGTCTCGTTCTGGAGGAACGGCTTCGTGTCGCTTTCCTCCGTTCTCATCATCACGGTCACGCTTTTCGTGCTCGGCGGCGTCATGTTCTCGGGCGCTTTGCTCGATTCGTCTTTGAAAGAGATCAAAAATAAGGTCGACGTGAACGTCTATTTCGTGCCGGGCGCGCAGGAAGGCGACATACTCGCCCTCAAAAAGAAGCTCGAAGCCCTGCCCGAAGTGGCGGCCGTCCAATATGTGTCGCGCACGGAGGCTTTGGAGAATTTCAAGACGGCGCATGCGAACGACCAGATAACGCTCCAGGCTCTGGCCGAGCTCGGCGGCAATCCTTTGGGCGCCATCCTCAACATCAAGGCGCGGCAGACGTCGCAGTACGAAGGCATAGCGAAATTCCTCGATTCCGAGGCGGGGGAGCAGGGCACGTTCGTGGACAAGATCAATTATTATCAGAACAAGACGGCCATCGATACCCTGACTAAAATGATCGACGGCGGCACCAAGATCGCCCTCGCCATCACGCTCGCCCTCATCATCATATCGATCCTGATCGTCTTCAATACCATACGCCTGGCCATATATATCGCCCGCGAAGAGATATCCGTCATGCGTCTGGTCGGAGCCTCGAACCGGTTCGTCCGCGGGCCGTTCATCATAGCGGGCGTCATGTACGGCTTGGTATCCGCCCTTATCACGCTCGTCCTTTTCTATCCGGCGACGTTCTGGGTGTCGAAGATCACCGCCACGTTCTTTAGCGGCTTCAGCCTTTTTTCATACTATCTCCGCGATCTGCCGATCATCGCCGGCGTCATCCTCGGCACTGGCATTATTTTAGGCTCTATATCGAGCTATCTCGCGGTGAGGAAATATTTGAGGCTCTAAGGGTTTTCGGGCACAACAAATCGAAGAAACGTTTCGTAGTATGGGTAAGGGCGCACTATTAGAAGGCGGCGTCCTGTTAATTCTTTACCCATTATGAAAAATCTACGAAAACTAACATGCTCCGCCGCGATATTCTCGGTCGCGGCGCTCGCCGCAGCTGTCCCTGCACAGGCGCAGGTCGGCGCCGGCCTTAACGTCGGCGTAGACGCTGGCGTGAACGCGAGCGGCACCGGCACGGGAACCTCGTCGCCGAATTCGCGGGGCTCCGTGATGAAGGCGAATAGCGCCGCATACAATGCGAGCGCCACGGGAACGGCGAATGCGAATCAGAGGTCAGCGGTCGCCGCTACGGCGACGTCTTCGACCACGACGAGAGGCAATAACGGCAACAATAATAACGGGAATAACGTCGGCAATCCGGCGTACAATACCCTGAACGGTTCGATGAACGCCGGCGCGTCGTCGAGCGTCAATACGTTCGTCCTCACGCGGCAGGATATCGCCGCGACGACGACCGACTACATCGCGCCTGCGAGCGTCACGTCGCCGAACGATTTTGAAGCATATGCCCGATCGCTCATGATGAGCGACGAGAACATCATCAAGATCGCGTCGAACGATAA
Source organism: Candidatus Parcubacteria bacterium (assembly GCA_019661795.1). Taxonomy (GTDB): domain Bacteria; phylum Patescibacteriota; class Minisyncoccia; order Phycocordibacterales; family UBA6065; genus UBA6065. The sequence goes on from JAIFWQ010000078.1 coordinate 2,381, forward strand.
TCAGGTATCGGTCTGGTACCGGGAACCGGCGAGGTTCCTCGGCGTCATACCGATGACCGTGACCGTGCAGGCGATGGTCGACGCGGGCGGCAACGTGACCGTCAACTATCCATGGTGGTACGGC
>JAIFWQ010000079.1 GCA_019661795.1 Candidatus Parcubacteria bacterium
GCTATGGGCGGCGTATTTTCGGTTTTCATCATTCCGTTCCTCGTGCCGGGGAACCTGTTTTTCCCGTTCATCACGGGCAAAGGCTTCTTCTTCAGGGCCGTGGTCGAGATCGCGTTCGCCGCATGGCTTCTTCTGGCGCTCCGCGACCGATCGGTTCGGCCGCGCAGGTCGATCCTGCTTTGGGCATTCGCCGCGTTCGTGCTCGTCATCGGCGTCGCCGACGTATTCGGCGTCAATCCGTGGAAGAGCTTTTGGTCGAACTTCGAGCGCATGGAAGGATATATCACTATCATCCATCTTTTCCTCTATTTCATAACGGCCTCGGCGATGCTCTCGGCTGAAAGGCTTTGGAAGCGATTCCTCGAATTCTCGATCTGGTCGAGCGCCATCGTCTCTGTCTACGGCCTGTTCCAGCTCGCTGGCAAGATCGCCATCAACCAGGGAGGCGTGCGCGTCGACGCGACGTTCGGCAACGCGACCTATCTCGCGATCTTCCTCGTCTTCAATATTTTCTTCGCGCTCATCCTCATCTCTCGGGAAAGACAGGAAGGCGGTAAGACTTGGAAGAGCGTGGCGTACGGCTGTATCGCCGCCCTTCATTCCGTGATCCTCTATCACACCGCCACTCGCGGAGCGATGCTCGGCCTTCTGGGCGGGCTTCTGCTTTCCGCCATTCTCATCGCTCTCTTCGACAAAGGCGAACGGAAGATGAGGATCGCCGCCGGATCGATCGTCGGCGCGGTCATCGTGCTCGTCCTCGGATTCATGGCTGTGAGGAATGCGCAATTCGTCGCGCACAGCCCGGTCCTTTCGCGCTTCGCATCGATATCATGGAACGAGACTAAAACCCAGGCCCGCGCATATATCTGGCCTATGGCGATCGAAGGCTGGAAAGAAAAGCCGATCCTCGGCTGGGGTCAGGAGAATTTCAATTACATATTCAACAGGAACTACGACCCCCGCATGTATTGGCAGGAGCAGTGGTTCGACCATGCCCATAACGCTGTGCTCGACTGGCTCGTCGCTGGCGGCATACTCGGCCTCGTAACGTATCTTTCGCTCTTCGTTTCAGCTCTGTATCTTTTGTGGAGGAAAGCCTCCGACACGACGTTCACGGAAAAAGCGCTTTTCACGGGACTGCTTGCCGCATATTTCTTCCACAATCTCTTCGTCTTCGACAATATCGTGAGCTATATCCTTTTTATGTCCGTGCTTGCCCTCATCCATTTCAAATCGACCCGCCTCGCCAAGCCGATCGCCGTCGACGCGGAAGAGCTCGATGTGGCCGATATGCGCATGGCGGGACCAGTGGCCCTCATCGCTCTCGTCTTCGTCCTTTATTTCTTCAATTGGCGCGGATATGCGACGAACACGGCTTTGATCGATGCTTTGCGCGCCGTGAGCGTGTCGCCGGTTCAGTCGCAGGCAGCTTTGGATTCTTTCGCCAGATCGCTTTCATACGATACGCTCGGCCGGCCGGAGGTCGTCGAGAGGATCGTCGAAGCGGTTCAGCGCATGAATACGGCAGATGTGCCGATAGAGATCAGGCAGAAATTCGCCGAGCTCGCCAAGAACGCCGTCGACGGGCAGATAGCGAAATTCCCGGGAGATGCCCGCTATGAGACGTTCGCCGGCTCGTTCTATAGCCTCTATGGCCAGAGCGCGGACGCTGAAAAGCATTTTGTCGCCGCCTCCGATCTTTCGCCCCGGAAGCAATCGATCCTTTTCCAGCTCGGAAGCCTCTACTTGAGCACGAAGCAGTTCGACAAAGCGATCGCGACGTTCAAAAAAGCCTATGACCTCGAACATTCGTATGCCGATGCGGCGAAATATTATGCTGTCGCTCTCGTCTATGCCGGCCGCGAAGCGGAGGCCCGACAGGTTTTGACTGGGGCGAAGCTCGATACATCGATGACCGATGATACGTTCCTGCGGGCATACATCGATCTGGGCCGCTGGGACAAGGCGATAGGCATATTGAAGGCGCGCATCGCCGCCGATCCGAAGGACACGGCGAGCCGCCAGAATCTGGCCGCGGCCTATTTCCAGGCAGGCAATAAAGCCGCCGCCATTGCCACGGTGCGCGAAATGATAGCGATCGATCCTTCGTTCAAAGCGACGGGCGAACAATATATCCAGGCGATCCAGTCTTCCAAATAGGCGCCGCCTTCACGATCCATGACTATCCTCGAGAACATATCCCTCGGGCAATACACCACGTTCAAAGTCGGCGGGAACGCGCGATATTTCTGCGCCGTCAAAAGCGTCGGCGAGCTCAAAGGGGCGCTCGCATTCGCTCGCGCCCAAAATGTGCCTCATTTCGTGCTCGGCGGCGGCTCGAACGTCGTCGTTTCCGACGAAGGATTCGCGGGCCTCATCATAAAGATGGAGATTGACGGTATATCCCGCGTCGTCGAGAACAGCGACATCCTCGTCACCGCATGGGCAGGGGAGAATTGGGACGAGCTCGTGGCGAAAACCATCGAATGGGTCTCCTCCTC
>JAIFWQ010000007.1 GCA_019661795.1 Candidatus Parcubacteria bacterium
AGATGCGGATTCGGCAGGAAGCCCCCGTTCCCGAGCGAAGAGAGCGCCCTGATGGTTTCGATCGGCGATATGGCTATTCCCTGCCCGAACGCGGCCGTGACGTGCTCGAGGTCGCGCGGGCTTTTGAGGTTCGCTATCTGTCCGCGGACTTCGCCCGGCATGTCGATGCCTGTCTCTTCGCCGAGGCCGTACGACGTGAGATATTTCGTGACGGCGTCGTTCCCGAGCTTTTTCGCGACGAAGGCCATGCCCACGTTGAGGGACTCGTTCAGCACTTTTTGCATGCTCGTCATGCCGCGGGCTTTGCCGTCGAAGTTCGATATTTTGGCCCCGTTGACCAGGATGAATCCCGTGTCGTCGTATACGGTTTCCGGTTTGACGACGCCGGCGTCGATACCCGCCGCCATGACGAGAGGCTTCACGATCGATCCCATCTCGTATACGCCGTCGACGAGGGGGTTTTTGAACGCGGCCTGATTCTTTTCCTTGGCGAAATCGTTGGGATCGAACGTCGGATTGACCGCCATGGCGTATATCTCGCCGTTATTCGGATTCATGATGATGCCGCCGGTCAGGTTCGAATGCCAGACGCCCATGACAGAAGCGAGCCTGCGTTCGAGCTCCTGTTCGACCGTCGGCTCGATGGTCGTCACGATGGAGCCTTCGGAAGCGTCGTCTTTGAGGAAGGCGTCGCTCACGTTCGAGAATATTTCGGCGAAGAAATTGACGTGGGCGGACGATTCGCCGCGGGACAGCACGTCGTCATAGAATTTCTCGAGGCCGTATCTGCCGGAAAGCGTCACGCCGTCTTCTTTGTATCCGACGAAGCCGAGCGCGTTCGCGGCGGTTTTGCCTGCGGGATAGTATCTCCACTGCTCTTTGTACGTGCCGAGGCCGGCGATGGCGAGAGCGTCGATGCGTTTCGCCGCCGCTTCATCGATCCGATGCGCGATCTCTGCGTACGAGCTCGTCGTCGCGGCCCGCGCCATGAGGACGTCTTCGCTTACAGGCAGTATGCCGGAAAGGGCGTTCACCACGTCTTCCGGATGGGCGATCTTCTTCGGCTCGAGCGTTACGGCATATCCCGTGCCCAAGGTCGCGGCCGATATCGGCACGCCGGATTTAGGAGAGAAATAGATCGAGCCGCGGTCGAAGAGCGCCCCGCCCTGCTTCACATATTGCCTGTCCGCCTGGCTCGCATAGGCGTCGCGCTTCACGACTTGGACATAATAAAGCCTCGCCGCGATGATGGAAGCGGCGAGGCAGACGCATACGCCGATGAATCTGATCCGGGCCTGGTTCGGCATGATGCCCATGTTCGGCGGTTGTTACGTTCTAGCGATTAAACGAAAGGGATCCGATGCTGACTTTGGAGACATAGACCGGCTCGCCTTTCGGCTCTGTAAAACCCATGGCGAACGCGTCGTCTTTGGTCAGGGACGATTTCGCGGCCAGATATCGGGATTCGAGGCCGGAAACGGACGACGTGAGGGCGCCAAGCTTCGACTGCATGTCTTTGGTCGCGACGATGTTCGATATGGTCGCGTTTATGAAATACGCATATGCGAATACGAAAGCGAAGATGACGCCGAGAAGCGCCCACGATGTTATCGGGCGTTCGAATCTCTCTACTTTTTCTTGTACGTACTGTGTCATGTTGTTCGGTTTATCTTCTGCTTTTAATTTTTTATGAAAATCCTCAATTTGGCGCTCCGCGATCGGGGATTCCGCGCGATCTCTTCGTCCCCGGGTGCGACGGGCTTTTTCGCGAGCTGTTCGCCCCTGCCTGCTTTTGCCCATTCCTTCATAGCTGTCTTCACGATCCTGTCTTCGAGGCTGTGAAAGGATATGACCGCCAGCCTGCCGCCCTGCGAAAGGGCTCCGAAGGCCGCATCGAGGCCTTTTTTAAGGCTGCCCAGTTCATCGTTCACGGCTATGCGGAGCGCCTGGAAGGTCCTCGTCGCCGGATGGATCTTGCCTCGCTTATACATCCCTGGCACAGCCGATTCGATCACGGATACGAGGTCGGATGTGGTCTCGATCGGGCGGTCGGTTCTGCGGGCGGCGATCGCTTTGGCTATGCGCCGCGCGTATCGTTCTTCGCCGTAGGCGTATATGACGTTCGCGATGTCTTCTTCGGCCCAGCCGTTCACGATGTCGCGGGCGGTGAACGAATCAGCGGTCGGCTCTTTCTCCATCGTCATGAGAAGCGGTTCGTCTTTTTTAAAAGAGAATCCCCTGCCCGACGAATCGATATGCGGAGAAGATACGCCGAGGTCGAGGATGATCTTGTCGGCTGACGATTTGCCCGCCTTCGATACGAATTCGCCCATGTCGCGGAAGTTGCCTTTGAAGAGCTTGGCTTCGATGCCTGCGGACTTGAGCTTCGCCTCGGATTCGGCCAGAGCGTCGCTGTCGCGGTCGATGCCGACGATGAATGCGTCGCCGCCTTTCGCCCGCGCGGACTTCGCCGCTTCGATCGCGTGCCCCGCCCTGCCGAGCGTGCCGTCGACGACGACGTCTCCCGGCCGTATATCGAGACCCTCTATCGTTTCTTTTAAAAGAACTGACTCGTGCATGGTCATCCGTTAGATGACGCCGACCGATCCGAGCTTCTCAGCCAGAGCTCCCGCCTTGCCTTCGACTCCCTTCTTGTAGCTCGCCCAGGCTTTGTCGTTCCAGATCTCGACGCGCGATTGGACGCCGACGACGGAGACCTTGCCTTTGAGGTTCGCCCAGCTCTGGAGGAAATCAGGGACAAGGATGCGGCCGATCGAATCGATGTCCGCCTCCACCGCGCCGCCGAACATGAATCGGCTGAACGACCTGTTATCCGACTGGCCGAGCGACGCTTCGGCGAGCTTGCCCGATATCCTGTCCCATTCCTTCGGCGTGAATACGAAGAGACAATGGTCGAGACCCGGGGTCACCACCACTTTCTTCCCCATCTTCTCCCTGAACCTGACCGGGAGAGAGATGCGGTTCTTGTCGTCTATCGAATGAGTGTATTCGCCGATGAGCATTAAAGTTCCTCTCTATCGCTTTCTCTTCGCTGCCGCTTCGGGCTTTCGCCTGGCGGGCACCGGGACCAATTCGCGAAGCCGGAGGCCTTTGACGCGGAACGTAGTGATGAGAAGCGTTCCGCCGTCCTTTCCTCTCGCGCCGACGGCTTCGTACGATGTTTTGACGATTCGCATGCGCCTCGTGGGATTTTTATCGGAGGAAGATCGCCTTCTGGTCGACTTTCCACTTTTTCCCACTTGGTTATAAGTGTATAACACTTCGTCCCACAATCATACACGGTTATCCACAGAAATGCACTAGGAAAAGCGGGTACGAAAAGCGCCGCCTCTTTCGAGGCGGCGCCTGAATGACGTTTATATAAAGCCCTCCTATGCCCTCGGCTTCATGGTCGGGAAAAGGATGACCTCCTTTATGTTCCTCTGGCCTGAAAGGAGCATGACGAGCCTGTCGATGCCGATACCCACGCCGCCTGCGGGAGGCATGCCGTATTCGAGCGCCTCGACGTATTCGAGGTCGTTCGGCTGGGCTTCCTTGTCGCCCGCTTTCGCGTTCTTCTCTTCTTTGGTGAACCTGTCGCGCTGGTCGATCGGATCGTTGAGCTCCGAGAACGCCTTCACGAGCTCCATGCCTCCGGCGATGAGCTGGAACGCGTCGACGGCGTTCGGGTCGCGCTCGGACCTTTTGGCGAGCGGCAGCATGTCGACGGGATATTCGACGACGAACGTCGGCTCTGCGATGTTCGGTCGCGACGCTCTTTTATATATATTGTCTATGATCTTTTCCTTCGAATCGGCCGCATCGAATTTGACGCCGAGGCCTTTGGCCTTCGCTTCGATCTCTTTCCTGTCGGCCGTGAACGGGTCGAAGCCGGCATCCCTTTTGAGGAGCTCGCGGTACGATATGCGCTTGAACTTTTTCGAGAAATCGAGCGAGCTCAAATCGCCGACGAGGCTGCGGAGCATGCCTTCGACGAAATCCATCTGCGACTCCGCCGTCGCGAACGCCTCATAGAATTCGAGCATGGTGAATTCAGGATTGTGCGTGACGTCGATGCCTTCGTTCCTGAAATTCCTGCCGATCTCGTAGACCTTCGGGAATCCGCCGATGAGGAGCTTCTTCAGATAGAGCTCGGGAGCGATGCGCAGGTAAAGGTCGATGTCGAGCGCGTTGTGATGCGTTTTGAAAGGCAGGGCGTTCGTGCCTCCGGCGAGAGGCTGGAGCTGGGGCGTTTCGACTTCGAGATAGCCGGCCCGGTCGAGCATGGCGCGCAGGGCGGTGATCGTTTTGGACCGCAGGACGAATCGCTCGCGGATCTCCTCCGACATGAGCGTGTCGAGGTATCGCCTGCGGAATCGTTCTTCCACGTCCTGAAGGCCGCTCCATTTTTCAGGGAGCGGACGGAGCGATTTGGCGAGCATGGCCCAGCTTTTGGCGAGGAGGCTCTTCTCGCCTTTCTGGGTCGTGAAGAGCTCGCCTGCGACTTCGACGATGTCGCCGATGTCCGCCGCGTCGGCAAAAAGCTTGAAGAGCTTCTCGTCGATCGAGTCTTTTTTAAATACCGCCTGGAACGTCGCGGTGCCGTCGAAAAGAGGCGCGAAAAGTATCGCGCCCTGGCCGCGGATCGCCATGATCCTGCCCGCGACGGTTATGTCGCCTTTTTTGGAGAGCTTTTCGAAATCCGCCTTGACCTGGGCTAATTCGAAGCCGCGCCCGCTCCGGATCGGGAACGGATTCATGCCCGCATCCTTCAAAAGCTCGAGTTTCTTGAGCCTAGCTGCGCGTATTTCGTCGATTGATGACATTCGCTTTCGCGTTTTATCTATTCTACCGAGACGATCTTGTAGCTCGCCGCGCCTTTCGGGGTATTCACGGATACGACTTCGCCTTTCCTTTTGCCTATCAGCACCGAACCGAGGGGCGAAAGATTCGATATCTTGCCTTCAGCGGTGTTCACTTCGTCGGAGCCGACGATCTTGAACTTCTGCGCGCCTTTGGCGCCCTGCTTTTCGATCGCCACGACCGAACCCATCGAAACGCTGTCGCCGTGGGCTTCGTGGACGATCTCCGCGGTCTTGAGCGTGTTCTCGATCGTCATGATGCGGTCTTCGATCGTAGCCTGAAGCTCGCGAGCTTCCTGATATTCCGCGTTCTCCGAAAGGTCGCCGAGGGAACGGGCGTATTCGAGGCTCTGGGCGACTTCTTTCCGGCGGACGGTCTTGAGCTCCTGAAGCTCTTTCTCGAGATCCTTATACTTCTCTTTCGTGAGGTATTTCGTAGTGTCGGGCATGGCTGCTATAAGTTCTTAACTAGCGATTAAACGGCTGAATGGCCAATATGATACCACACGTCAGGACTTTATGTAAGGCGCGTCGGTCTGGTGCATCCAGTCGAGAAGCTCGCGCATGACGTATGTCGCGCCGTAGATGTTCGCCCGCGGACCGCGCTCCATCATGACCACGAAGGCGTATTTCGGATCCTTGTACGGGAAGAATCCCGTGACCCACGAATTGACGAACGCCTTGGACACGCCGAGCTCGGCGGTACCGGTTTTGGCGGCTACTTCGACGTATGGGACGTTGAGACCGCTCGCCGTTCCTACAAGGGCGCCCTGCCGCATGCCTTCGCGGATGACCTTGAAATCAGCGGGATCGACGGGGATCGTCTCGCCAGAAATAGGCGTCGACGTGGCGGACTTGAATATCGACGGGTGGATGTATGCGCCGCCGTTCGCGACCGTCGTCACGGCCTTGAGCATCTGAAGCGGCGTCACCTGGAAGCCGTACTGGCCGATGGCGGTGAAATAGGTATCGCCGATGCGCCACGGGTCGCCCGGGAACACCTTGTCTTTCCATGACGGCGACGGAATGGTCCCCGCCGGTCCGGAAAAGAATCCTGTCTCGGTGTTCTGGCCGAAGCCGAACATGCGGAAATATTTGTTCAAGCGATCGATGCCGAGGCCGGCCTGCTTTTCGAAGCCTCCGCCCACTTCATAGAAATAGACGTCGGACGAAACGGCGAGCGCTTCCCTCATGTCGACGAGGCCGTGGGCTTTCCAGTCCATGAAGACCGATTTTCGCGCGGGGTCGTACGGATTCGGGATCGAGATCGATCCGGTGGAAAGGATCTCCGTTTTCGGGTCTATGACCTTTTCTTCGAGGGCGCCGATGGCGACATACGGCTTCACGATCGAACCAGGCGTATAAAGGCCGGCGAGGATGCGGTCGAGGAACGGTTTGCGCGCATCGGTGAGATAGCCTGATATGGCCTTGTCGTTCCCGCCGTTCGTCATGATGTCGCTCTTGTATTCGGGATAGCTTGTGAGGGCGATGACTTCGCCCGTATGCACGTCCATAATGACGCCCGCGCCGCCGGTGAATCCCACCCTGTCGGCGAGCCCCGCTATGGATTCATAGAGCTTCTTTTGGACGGCCGCGTCTATGGACAGCTCCAGATTCGCGCCGTCTTTAGCCGGACGGATGACGGATTCCGAAGAGACTTTGCCCAAAGCGTCGGTCTCGACGATCTTGAGGCCGTGCTCGCCTTCGAGCTCGTCGTTCCAGTATTTTTCGACGCCGGCGACGCCTTGGAAGTCTTTGCGATAATAATTCCCCTGCTTATCTTTGGTCGGATATTTTATATAGCCGAGGATATGGCCGAAGCCCGGATCCGTCGTGTACGCGCGCAGGGAGAAATCAGCGCCGATATCGGCAGGCGCGTTCCATGCGAGCCTTTCGCCGTTCCTGTCGAGGATGGCGCCGCGCGACGCGTATATGACCGTCTCTTGAAGCAGATTGTTCTGGCTCATGGCGACGTATTTCGCGCCGTCTTTGGCCTGGAGCGTCCACGCTTTGCCGAGGAGCACGAAGAGCATGAGCAGAAAGACCGCGGAGAGCGCGACGATCGACGATATGGAGACGGGCTTTTCGATGCGGCCCTCGAACTGGTACACGTCGAAGCCAGGGAGATTCTCGGAATCGAGGAATATCTCGTCAGGATCGATCTCGCGCCTGACGACGGATTTTGGCCGGCGGAAGTTCATTGGCCGTATTTTAGCACATGGCGCTATCGCCGCATCACCACGCGAGCCTTTTTCTCACGATAGAAGCGAGAGTAAAAACGATGACGGTATACAAAGTAGCTACGGAGCCGAATCCGTAGAGCCCGAACCTCGTCCCGTAGAAAGCGTCGGCGATAATGCCGTAGACGACGATCTCATAGAACCTGTCGACGAGAAAGCATGCGGAGAGCGCGACGACGGCGCCCGCCCACCACGGCAGATATAAGAGAGATATGACGAGGGCGATATGAAAGATGAGCCTCATGTTCTGTGGTGCGCTATTTTCTGCCGATCTCGACGAAACGAAGCTGGCTTATATTGACCGGCGATTTGAAAAGGATCGTCTGGAGGGATCCGGTCGAATCGACGATGACGGCATCGACGACGCCGAAGACATGCGATCGGATCGAAGGGACCGTTATGACGGCGCCTTTGACCACAGAGATCTTCGCCGGCAGTTTGACGATGAAGTTCCCGCCGCCGCGGCCTGTCGCTTCCGCCGCTATGGTCGACGTGCCGACGAGAACCGATGTGATCCTGCCCGGCGTCGAAAAGAGGCTTATTTTCGATTGGCCGCCGAACGCCTCGGTCACGTCGCCGATGAGGACATCGCCTTCGGCATAGACCTTGTCGCCGGCCTTTACCCCGTCGCCTGTTCCCGCGTCGACGACGAGCGTGTCATATGGCGCCACCGGGGGGCGCGACAGGATCACGCCGAGCACGTGATTCTCCTTGCCCGTCCGGCCGAGCGCGGTCTTGAGGCTCTCGTTCTCGCTTTGGAGGGCGTCGAGGGCGAGGATCGACCGGTCGCGGGCGGCGATCTCGTCGGAGAGCCTTCTGTTCTCTTTGACGAGGGAATATTTCGACTGGGCTATCTTGCCCATGTATACGAACCAGCCGACGATGCCCGATTCGCTCTTCCAAAAGAGCGACGACACGGGGTAAAGGAGGGATGGAAAGGCGCGCGGGAAGAAATAGTTGACCGAGAATACGAGAGCGAGCGCGACGATAGCCGCGATGGCGGCTCCCCTCGCCCGCTTCGGCCCCCGGTTACTGCGCCTTAGGTAGGTCATCTTCGTTCTGTATCAAAACATCCTGATATTTTTCGAGGTCTTCCAGGATGACGCCGGTGCCGCGCGCGACGGCGGTCAGCGGATCGTCGGCGATGTGGACAGGGATCTTCACGTAATCCTCGATGAGCTTGTCGAGGCCGCGGATCAGGGCGCCGCCTCCGACCAGGTATATGCCGCGGCGCATGACGTCGGAGAGGATCTCCGGCGGCGTGGTCTCGAGCACTTCTTTGACCGATTCGACGAGATTGTCGATCGACTGCGATATGGCTTCGCGGATGTCGGCGTCGGTGAGCACGACTTCGCGCGGCAATCCGGTGACGAGGTCGCGGCCGCGGATCGGCGCTTCGTGGGCGTGGTCTCCCGGGACGACGACGCCGATCGATATCTTTATCTCCTCGGCCGTCTTTTCGCCGATGAGTATTTTAAATTCGTTCCTTATATAGGAGATGATGTCGTTGTTGAGCCTGTCGCCGGCGATCTTGAGCGATTTCGAGCGCACGACGCCGCCGAGCGATATAACGGCGATGTCGCAGGTGCCGCCGCCGATGTCTATGATCATATTGCCCGCCGGCTCGTGGATCGGGAGCCTGATGCCGATCGCCGCCGCCATCGGCTGCTCGACGACGTGCACTTCGCGCGCGCCGGCATTCTTCGTCGCGTCGCGGACGGCGCGCGCTTCGACGTTCGTCACGCCCGAAGGGATGCCGACGATGACGCGAGGGCCGAAGAACTTTTTCGACTCGGACTGGGCCTTGTTGATGAGGTATATGATCATCTCCTCGGCCACTTCGAAATCCGATATGACGCCGTCGACGAGAGGCCGCACAGCGACGATGTGCGCCGGCGTCCTGCCGAGCATGTCTTTCGCCTGGCCGCCCACGGCGACGACGCGACCGGTCTTCTGGTTCACCGCGACGACCGAGGGCTCGTTGATGACGATGCCCTGGCCTTTCACATAGACCAGCGTGTTAGCCGTTCCGAGATCGATGCCGATATCGTGGGAAAAGGCGCCGTACAGTCTTTTCATCAGTCCTTGGATCATGTCGGTTGGTTATCTCTGAAGTCTAGCCGTAAGCTCTTTTTCCGCAAGCTGTTCGGTTGTGCCCGTAGCGCGATGCTTCACCTCATAGCCGCCGGCCGCGATGGTCTTGTCCGAGACGACGATCCGGTACGGCATGCCCATGAGGTCGGCGTCGGCGAATTTCTCGCCTGGGCGCGCGTCGCGGTCGTCGTAAATGACTTCGATGCCCTTGTCGGCGAGAGCCTTGTACAGCCTGTCAGCTTCCTTTCGCGCCGCGTTCGCGCCGCCTGCGGAGTCTTTCGAATCGACGACGATGAGGTGGGCCATGAACGGCGCGACTGATTCCGGCCATACGATGCCGTTCTCGTCGGAGAGCGTTTCGACGATCGTTCCCATGACGCGGCCGGGGCCGATGCCGTACGATCCCATGATGACAGGCTTCTTTTCGCCTTTTTCGTCGACGTAGGAAAGCTCGAATGCGTCCGAGAACCTCGTGCCGAGGCTGAATATGTTGCCGACCTCGACCGCTTTCTTCTCTTTGAGGTCGCCTTTCTTGACGCCGAGGTCGGCAAGCACGTCGTCCGTCATCACTTCTTTGTTCACGGCGATCTTTTTCTTCTCATCTACGAATATGACGTCCTCGCCCGCCTCCGTTATGGTCTGGAATTCGTGGGAATATTTAGAAAAGCTGCCGCCCGAGGCGAACGTCACGTACGTCCTGTCGCCGAGGCCGAGACGCTCGAAGACGTTCACGTACGCCTGTTTTGCCTTTTCATAGAAAACCTCGTGGGCTTTCGCATCCTTCGAGAACGAATAGAGGTCCTTCATCAGGAATTCGCGGCCGCGCATGATGCCCGATTTCGCGCGCTCTTCGTTCCGGAACTTGGTCTGGAACTGATAGACGTAGCGCGGCAGGTCGCGATACGACTGGATATATTCTTTCATGAGAGACGTCAGAGGCTCTTCATGGGTGAAGCCGAGCCCGGTTTCGGTCCCGTTCTTCAATTTCGTCTTGAGCCAGTTGTCGACGACGTCGTCCGACCTCCCC
>JAIFWQ010000008.1 GCA_019661795.1 Candidatus Parcubacteria bacterium
ACTCTGATCTCGCGCGATATTAAAGAGAAGATAAAAAAACCACCGATCAAAGGATCGGTGGTTGTAGCTTTTGACGGAATGTGTCATATCGTTCCCTGCTTGTGCTGTCTGAAACGGATCGTGTCGAGCGATATGATGCCCCACGATGCCGCTTTAAAGGCGACGAAACGAACAACGCTCGCATAGAGCCATCTTGACCAACTCCTCTGGTCCTCCGTCAAATGATCCGACTCGACCTCAAGGTCATGCGGATTACACGAGACGAACAGTTTTGCGTCGGGAAATACCATCTTCCCGAGAATACGCTCGCTCTTGGAATGAAGTTCGCATGTAACGACAAGGATTGATTTCGGAAACATCCCTCGCGAAGCAAGGACGCCCTTCACACCCTCCATCTCCGTGATGGAATTGACAATCGGCCCGATATCGAGGAATGGAACTTCTTTTTGACGACAGATCTCGGCCTTAAGCCTGCCTTCGTCGTCTTCTGCTCCAGGGAACGGATGCGAGCAACATCCGAATACGATCAGCGCATTCGGACAAATGGTCCCTCGAAGTTTGATCGCTTTCTCGAGATTCGCGAGAGTCGCTCGCGCGAGCTCTCCTCTCCTTTTGACGGAATACGAGATCGGTATGATGATCTCGATGTTCGCCATCGCGATATCGGAACGAGAATCCTCGCTTCGCAGCAGCTTTACGAAGGGTTTAACATAGAATGAGGACATTCGTCCCTCCTTTCTTGTGCAAGTTAAAGTACATTCAAAGCAATATGCTTTGTCACTTCAATATGACACATTATAGTAAATAAATCAAGACCTTAGAGAGAATCCCTGTAGTCCATGAACATTATCTCTTCCTCCCAAGCACATAGAGGTGCGTCGCCACCGCTTCCGATCCCGGCATATGAATGAATAGAAAATCGAAATATTTCAGCGGGCCGAGGATGAGCATAAAGACATGAGCCAGAAACGGGGCGGCCTTGCGCGAGCCGAACGAGAATACGACGCCGAGCCAGTATGCCATGAACAAAAGCAGCGCGCTCCACGGACCAGAGCGCACGCCCGCCTCGACGATCTCGAGGTCTTTGAACATATGTTTCAGGCCGGAAAGGGTCCATCGGTTGAAATCGTCAGGCGACGTATGATATGGATGGATAAAAGGCGCCGAGACATAGATATAGCCGCCGGGCTTCACCACGCGGACCATTTCGCGGGCGATGAGATGAGCGTCAGGGACATGCTCGAAGACCGATTCCGAAACGGCCGCGTCGACGGAACCGTCTCTGAAAGGCAATCGCGTAGCATCAGAGACGATATCGACCTCCGGAAACGGAAACACGTCGACATTTATGAACTCCTTTCCAAGGCGTTCAGGACCGGAACCGACGTCGATGACGGTGCTTTTGTCCTCTACCCTATCGAGCACCATGCGCGGGCCATTGACGAGCATCATCGCCGGACAGGCATAATGCCAGATCGTATGATACAAATTCGGAAACTGCTTAAGAAAAGATTTAAGCCACGTCACGCCCGAGACATGCTGACCGCTGTTATGTTCATAGACATTCTTTTCGATGAGGATCGGCCTATGGGAATCATCGATAGTGAAATGACCGTGCTTTTTACAGACGAGTCCGGTCGATTCTTTCAAAAGATCCTCTCTGCAGAACGGACAGCAGACGATGTGAGAATGCTCCGCCATCGCGATCTTGCTCGTATGCGACCGCGGCGCGCGCAGATTGCTCAATCTGTCGGCAAGGAGAAGCTGTATGGCTCGGAACCCGTCGCGATAGCGGATCTTCTTGCCTTCGGCGGCCGTCCGAGGAGCATGGGAGATCGGCGCTTCGAGTATGCGATAGCCGTTCCGAAGGAGCGCCGCGGTGAAAAGAAGCTCTGATTCAAATCGGCCGGAAATAAAATGCCTCTTGGCGTCCGTAGGAAAGAGCTTATAGCACGTCCATACGTCCGTCAGTTCGGCGCCATAAAGCGTATTGATCATCTTCGTTATGGTCCAAACGCCGAGGCGCTGGAATATGAAGCCTTCCCTTTCTATGTGATGGAGGTTGCGCGAGCCGAAGACCGCCGTCCGGTCGTTTTCGCCGAGCAAACCGACGAGAGACGGGATCTCTTCAGGATGATATTCGAGATCGGCATCCTGAATGACGACATAGTCGCCCGTCGCTTCAGCGAGGCCGCGCGCGACAGCCGTGCCTTTGCCGGAATTCGTCTCCAAAGAGATTATTTTCGCGAGATGGCGATATTTTTTGAGCAGCTCTGGCGTTTTATCGGTCGAAGCATCGTCTACGACTACGACTTCGATGATCCACCCAGGAATAGAGACCGCGAATACGCGAGAGAGGATCTCCTCGATCGTGCGCTCTTCGTTATATGCGGGAATGACGATGGAAAGCTTCTTCATATCAGAAAAGGAATGTCGGCTCGACGATGCGCAAGCCATGACCCCTGAAGCCACCCCTTATGGCGAGATAGTTGGTAAGGGTAAATCTTTCTTGGTCGGGGCGATAGCGCACGGGTTCGATCCTATCCGGTTTTATCCTATAAAGCGAATAGCCATGGCGGGCAAAAAGATCGATAAAACCCTTGAGGAACGTTCGTGCAGATGCGGAGGCGCCAGAGAATTCGAATTGAATCATGTCGATGGCGCCTTTTGCGAGCATGCCTTCGCCACCTTTGATGACAGAGAATTCATAGCCCTCGACGTCGGCCTTTAGGAAATCGATATGCGAGACGTCGTTCTCTTTGGCATATGAATCGACGGAGATCATAGGGATCTTGATCGATGATCCGAATTCAGCGGCATCATGAAGGTCCAGGATCGAATTCAGGACCGTTTTATCTTTATGAAGATTAAAAACGATCGTGCCTGGCTTTTCGCCTACGGCTATATTATTCGCCTTGAAGATACCCTTCTTCGCGAGCGCGTCGAATGCGCGCTTATCGGGCTCGAAAGCGTGGATTCTGACATTTTCGTTCATAGCGAGTATGTCTGCGGAGTAATCTCCCACATTTGCGCCTACATCAAATACGGTCTTAAGACGAGGAGCAATGGTCTTGAGAACGTATATCTCGCCATTCGTCCGCCTATCAAAATCGTTATCGCCATAGCAGAAATCGACGTATTTAGAAGATGCCTTGAAAAGCAGGCGGGAATAGGTCGGATGTCTGCGATTTATCAGCAACCGGGAAATAGCGCGGAGGATTAGGCTCATTTATCGTTTTAGTTTGCCTAGTATAGTATGTCGCGCGAGAAGAAGTCCATATAAAGCAAAAGAGAAGATGAAAGCGTCCACCGGCACCCTAAAACGGGCATTCACGCCGAGACCATTGATCGATGTCGTCAAAGCGAAATAAATGACCAGAAAGAGAGCGGCGCTGGCTGCCGGTCTCCATCCTTCCCTGCGTATATAAGCCGCCGCGCCTGCAAAGAACGATATCGTGACCATGATCCAAACCAAGCGCATGATCACGATGATAGCCGCACCCGACCGAACATAGGCGCCGATGATGCTAAAAAGCTTTGCTGGCGATTCGATGAGGATCGTCAGAGCGGGCTTATCAAGTGTATTGACGATGGTCTTGCCGGCATATGCGAGAAATGTAAGCATGCCGTCATGGGTAAAGAACGTGACGATGGTCGTGGCCACCGACTTCGCCAGGGCGAGCTTGTGCTCCCTGATAATTGCCATGGCTTCGGATGAATAACGATCCGAAGTCGCCAGAGTTATATCGCTCACATCGAAGCCTTTCTTATAGACGAACGAATCGAGCTCGGTCTTGAAATTCGTATGATTATCTATAGAGAGCACCGTCGGCACGAGATAGATGTAGAGATTGAATGCCGGCTGGGCGCTCATGCCTATCTTTCCGAATTCAACATAGTTGCGAACGATCCATGGGGCTATGATCGCCCCGAAGACGCCCAGCATAACGAGCGCGTGGGCAAAGGTCTTTTTAGAAAGCGATTTTCGCGCCTCGAAGATGATGAAAAGCGCGAGGACGATCGGTATATATTGGATCGTCGGTTTTACGAGCGTGGCGAGGCCCATGAAAACAGATACCCACGCGAGACTGCGATAGCTCTTATCTTCAAAATATTTAATGAGGAAGAGAAAGAAAAGGAGAAAGAAGAACGTGAACATCGTCTCCGAGTAAAGAAGAGTCGAGAGCATGACGCAATACGGTTCGAGCGCGAGCAAAACACCCGTTCCGAGCCACACCGCCTTTTGAGCGAAGAGTTTGCGAACAATGATCATACCAAGTACAGGAATAAAACTGCCGATGAGGACTTCGAATATAAATACGGCCCAATAGCTTTTAAATATCCCCGCTATGGCAGCGATGATGAACAGCCAGACAGGCGGCCGCAAGGGATTCGGAGCGTATGGCGGCGCGGATGAATATGAAAAGCCGTGGCCGTGAATAAAATTCTGACTTGCCTCATAGTAGCCATCATCGCCTTTTATGGTCTCGACGATATTGTGGCCATGCGCCTCAAAGCTCGCGGAAAAGAACAGAAGGCGCGCGGCGAGAGCGATAGCGAAGACGATGATCTCGAGCCTGTATTTCAAAAAGAAGTTTCGCATAGCTTTAAGGATGGGCTTCGATGAAATCGAGTATGCGGCGAGCCCGTTTGCTCCAGCTGTGATCTTCAACGAGCGACCGAGCTTTCTCTGCGCGCGCTTTAGCTGTTTCTTTATCGTTCGCCGCCAACAGAATGCCCCCCGCGAGCGCAGCGGAATCGTCCGGCGCGACGAGGAATGCGGACGATTCATCGACTATCTCGCGTATGGACGGTATATCCGAGGCGACTATCGGCTTCCTGCTCGCCATATATTCGAAGAGCTTCATGGGCGAAGTATAGAAGGCAGAGATATTCTCTTTGGCGCTGTTCGGCAATATAAGGATATCGGCGGCCTTCTGCCAAAGAGGAATCTCCTTGTGCGGCTTATGGCCGACAATCATCACGCGTTCGAATTTTCCATATTTTTCCCTGAATCTTGAAACGTCTGCCGCCGTGCCGCCCACAAAAACAACGAGAAATTCCGACGAGAGAAGATCGGCCGCCTTAGCGAGAGTATCAACGCCTTTCCATCCATAGAGATGGCCGGTGTAGACAGCGATCTTCTTATCATGCGGCAGGCCGAGCTTTTCTCTCGCGTCATTTTGCGCGATCGGCAGATCGAACGCATCTATGTCGACCGCATTCGGCTCGCACATCATCCCATTCGCGGGAAAGTCGAAAGTCTTTCCTATCTTCTCCACCTTCCAGCGGTTATGGACCAACATCCATTTGACCCTGCCGAGGAAACGTGCGAAAAGCGCGAGTTTGCTTTCAGGAAAATCATGCATCTCATAGAAAATATTCTTCGATATGGATGAGGCGGCATAGAGCGGCAGAGTCTCGTTCGAATATATGATATCGGCCGGTCCGGCATGCGCCATAAGATGTGCTTTGACGCCTTTCGCAAAAGTCCTGTAGCTCAACCAGAATGAGATTTTCTTGAAAATGTTCGACAGGCCGGTAGTTGGGATATCGACGATGGTGAAATTACGCTTCACTCCGAAATATTCATAGGCATCCTGACCGACGACACCCTTTCTCTTCGGCACGAGCACTCTGACGTCGAGCCCGGCATCGGCAAATGCCTCCGCGCTTTTGGCCGCAAAGAGCGAAGCGGCCTTTTCACCCGGAAAGCGGCCGTGGAATATGAGAAAGAGTTTAGCCTTCATTCTCGCGATTGTAACAGGTTTAATGCTATATTTAAAGCCTCAAATGAGATTCATATACCTCAATGGCGATCGCCTGTATCCTCAAGACGCGCACCTCATTCAGGGTCTTCGGGAACTTAACCATGAAGTGGTGGTCGTGGGAGAAAAGAAGGGCGCTCTCTTTTATCAAAATCTCATCCAAGGCTTAAAGGAGAGCGTCCGAAACAAAGACGATATCGTGATCATAGGCTATTCTTTTCCCCTCCTCGCTATACGAGCGCGATTCGCTGTCAGGAACAGGATATTCTTCAACGCGGTCTCGTCTCAATACGAAGCGAACGTCATCTCGCGCGGCGAAGGCGGTTTATTTTTCACACGAGGGATAAAATCATGGCTCGTTGATCTCATATCCTTCCATGCATCGACAAAAGTCCTTGTCGAAAGCGACGCTCAACGAGAATTCGTGAGCAGAAGGTTTTTCATAAGCAAAAAGAAACTCGTTCGGTCGTTTTCAGGCGTCGATGAGAGTCATTTCTTCTATGAAAGCGGCGTACCAAAACTCTCTTCGTTCACCGTGCTCTTTCGCGGAAGATTTCTGCCGGAATCGGGCATACTGACGGTGCTTGAGGCGGCAAAGAAGCTCGAAAATACGGGCATCATCGTGCGCATTGTGGGCGCAGGCTTCCTCTATCGCGAAGTGAATGCCGCGATAGCGAGGTTACAGCCGAAAAATCTAGAGATGATAAACGAAACGCTTTCATTCGACGACCTCCGCACAAAAATGCTCGAATGCCATGTCTCGCTCGGCCAGCTCGCAGACCACCCGCGCCTCGATCGCACGCTTCCCTGCAAGCTCTTCGAATCGCTCGCTCTTAAGCTTCCATATCTCACCGGCAGGAATAAAGCGGCGTTCGAGATCCTCGAAGAAGGTGCGACATGCATCGCCTCGAATCCGGGCGACGCGGACGATCTGGCGAAGAAAATACTTTATGTGCGCGATAATCCCGAGATCCGGGAGAAGATAGCTCTTGCTGGCTACGAGCTCTACAAAGCCAAACTGACATCGAAAGCCCTGGCTCGGGAAGTGCTCGACGCTTGCCTGAAATGATATGAAAATCATCGTAATCGGAACGATCGACAACAAAGGCGGCGCCGCGCAGATATCGTGGGAGCTGCGCAAAAGGCTCAAGGCCGACGGCCACAGCGTGAGCACGTTCGTCCGCTACAGATTTTCGAACGAACCCGACGTATTCGCCATTCCCCGCAAGCGCTATCAGGACTGGCTCGTAAAGCTTTTCGCGAACGATCTCCGATTCGCCCGCACAGGCTACATCTTCGATACGAAAGAATATAAGGAAGCCGATATCGTCCACTGCCATAACCTTCACAGCAACTTCTTCGACCTGAAAGATCTCGTCCGTATGTCGCGGGAGAAGCCGGTAGTGTGGACGATCCATGACCTGTGGGCCATAACCGGATTCGCGAACGACAGCGCTACCTTGCGCCATCCGAATAAGAAGAGATTCCTACTCTATCTTTGGGACAGGACGGCAGCCCTCTTTCGGGCCAAAAAGAAGATATATGAAAAGTCTCGCCTCCGCGTCGTCGCCGTATCTGACTGGCTGAAGCGAGAGATCGAAAAGAGTATCCTCGGCCATCAGGAGATAACAAAGATATATAACGGCGTTGATACGACGATGTTCGCGCTACGGGATAGGAACACCGCGCGCGCCGAACTGGGTCTGCCGGCGGATAAAAAGATAATCGGCTTCGGGCTCAAGGGCCTGGGCAGTTCGATCAAGCTCATGGAGAGCTTTCATGGACGGAACGATGTGCATTTTGCCGCCATCGGACATGATCATATCCCCGCTCGATCGAATTTAACCTCGTTCGGCTTCGTCGCTGGCAAAGAACGAATGGCGAAGATCCTTTCGGCTCTCGATATTTTCTTTTATCCTACCCAAGGAGATACGTTCGGCCTTATCGCCGCCGAAGCGCAGGCCTGCGGGACCCCTGTCGTAACGTATGCTGTGGACGCCCTGCCCGAGGTAGTCGCTCACGAGGAAACAGGCTATATCACGGAAGCCGAAAATGTCGAAGACGCGAAAGCCGGTATCGATCGCATGCTCGATCTTTCAAAGACAGAGCGAGAGACGATGTCAAAAAAGGCCCGCGAGCGGGTCCGAAATCTGTTCGATGTCGAAAGGATGTATCGAGAATACATCTCTCTCTATGAACGGGCGATCAAAGAGAAGGACTCTCCTTTTTCCGGGCAAGGGCTACGAAAGAAAGGCTGAAAACGTTCGGCAGGATCTTCGAAAACGCCTTGGTGACATGCCTGACGAACGGCACGGATTCGAAGAACGTATTTACGCGGATATCTATAAGATCGAGGTTCGCGGCGGCGAACGCGCGCTTCAGCGCGGGTAGATTGAACCAGTACACATGGCCCTTCTTCGGCTGGTTATTTTCCGGCACTCGGCCCATGAGGGTCTGCAGGCGCGCCGGAAGAGAGCTGAAATTCGGCACGCCGACGATGACGGACTTTTTCGACACCCGCGCAGCTTCCTTAAGGACTGATTCGGGATCATAGAGATGCTCGAGGATATCGAGCATGACGACGGCGTCGAACGATGCGTCAGCGAAAGGCAACGTTTTCGATCCGAAATCGAAGACCTGCGTATCGAGACCTTTCGCATTCGCCTTGGCCACGCCTTCGTCGGAAAGGTCGAGTCCCTTGCCCGCGATGCCTTTTTCTTTGAGAAGAGACAGAAGCAGGCCGTCGCCCGAGCCGAGATCAAGGACAATCTCTACGCCGCGGATCAGATCCAAAGCGGCCGTATGCCTGAATTGAACGGCCTGGTCTTCTCTCTGCCAGCGATTATTTTCGAATTGCTTTACGTCCATGTCGGTCTGTATGCCTACACTATCTCTTTAGCCAGCCTTTTGCCAAGCAGGGAGAGCGAATGACGGCCGATGACCATCTGCCGCAGCGCCGCGCCGAGCTTTTCTTTTTCGGACGAGGACGAGGCAAGAAGTTTCTCGAGCTTGTCGGCTAATCCCGCCGCATCGCCTTCTTCGAATATGAGATCCTCGCCGACGAGGCCATGCAGGTTCTTATTCGAAGCGAGCGCGACCGTCTCGCAGGCCATCGCCTCGAATATCGTCTTGTCATACATGCCGCTCGACGAGAGGTTCACGAAAACGTCGTGCGTGGAATAGATTCTCGGCGTATCGTCGTTCGGCACGCCCGGGAAGAATGATATCCGGTCAGAAATTCCTGCAGCCGCGGCTTTTTGCCGGAGGGATTCCGCATACGCGGCGTCTTTCGGCAGAGGATCGCCATAGAACGACGCCGCGAAGTCGCGGTTTCGATTTTTTAACAGAGCCAGAGCATCGATGAGGATGTCAGGCTTCTTTACAGGAGCGATGCGGCCGAGGAAAAGCACGGATCCCGACTTTTTCGCGACCGCCTGCTTTTTGAATGTATCCGTGTCGATGCCTACGGGCATGAGGACTGTCTTTTTGTATTTTGCCGTATAGGAAAATCTCGATGTGCAGAATATTTTTGCGCAAAACATGGCGGCGATGTCGGTGAGAAAGCTTCCCTTGTGATGATTTCTCCACAGGTATACCTTTTTACCTATCAGCTTCCAAAACATTCCTCCGAGAAGAACGTATTCCTGATTCATATGGACGAGGACCGCATCGTATTCCTGACCGAATATGTACCGATAGAATCTCGAAATATATTTCAGCCGCGATCTTCCCTCTTCTTTGCCCAAAGACAGGACGTCGACATTCGCCGGCAGGTCGACATCGCCTTTTTTGAGGCACACCGCGATGACGGAATCGAAATTCCGCGCGATCTCCCCGACCAGCCGATGATACGCGCTCAAAGTCGGGTCTTTCCTGTCGAGGGCCTGGGTGAAGACGAGGATTCTCATGATGTTATTAAGATTTCTTAGTAAATATGAAAAGCTTGTATACGAAATAGCACACCGACGCGACGAGCAGTATGGAAGCTATCTGAGATAGGGTCGAATTGATATGAAGCCTCTCGATGAAGAAGACCAGAAGGACGTTCGTCGCCCCGAGGCTTGCGACATAGAGAACGCTATACGCGGCGAACTGCTTCTTCTCATGCTCTTTGTCCTGATCTTCGAATGTGACGTGCTTTTGAAGGAGGAATCGCGCGATGAACGATATGGTCATGGCAAAGGTCGCCGAGGCGAGATAGTAGACGCCGAAATATGCGGTGAGCACATTAAAGAGCACGACATCGATCCCCC
>JAIFWQ010000009.1 GCA_019661795.1 Candidatus Parcubacteria bacterium
GGGGAGGATGCTAATGCCGGAATCCCATCAAGGTCCATTAGATCAGCGCAATCTGACAGATGTTCCATGAAACCATTCTCATCTCCAAGAAAGCAGCTGACCAAACGCCAGCTTTCGATATCGGAGTAGAACACACCGATGATGACGATGCTCATTCCAATGGCGATGACGGCCTCGGCGCCGATGACCCAAATCGGAGGCTGGTCCTTCAAGCTGACCATGATAGCGAATCCGATCCAAAGAATGAGGTTCAGTATCACCACCCAGCGCTTGCCCTTGAAGCTTTTCCAAGACGGCGTTGCCGTGATCGCGAGATAACGGAACACGGCTCTGACAGGATCTCGGCCGTTCGCTATCTCATATGCTTTTTCCAAGTGCGGATTTAGCTGTTTGCTCTTCCAGAGGAGAAGCAAGTCTTTATTCGTCGTATTCATTCATTCAATCTCCAAGCCTGCGGTTGTGCGAGAAGGGGCTTCCGGCCCGTCCTCCATGCGCTTCCGGCGCAGGGAGGGCTTAGACATCTCAAGGAGCAGTGCAGGCGGCTGTTTCCTGTGCTCGATTATCAATAAAAAGCAGGGTACGTCAAGTTTCCCACAGCTTCGGTTTTCTTTTGCCTCCCGGGCCGGTATACTATTGACAGAGCAATCTTCGCTCGATTATTTTTCAGTTAACCACACCAACAATGGACGCCGACGCAAAGTTTCTCGATTTCCTCGTGAAGTCTCTCGTAGACAATCCGAACGACGTAAAGATCACCCGCACCGTGGACGAGATGGGCGTGCTCCTCACGCTCGACGTCAATCCCGCCGACATGGGCAAGATCATCGGCAGGGAAGGCAACACCGCGAAAGCCATCCGCACGCTCCTGCGCATCGTCGGCATGAAAAATAATTCCCGGGTGAACCTCAAGATATCCGAACCCGCAGGCGGTCCTGTAAAGGAGACCAAGACGACGAAGACCGTCGACGAAGCCATGGCGGATCTCAATCTCTAAAAACGCCGCCGATTTTTTAAAAGCACAGCCGCCTTTCACGGGCGGTTTTGTGTTTGACAAATAGGTAAATGTGGTGTATACTCATAGCCAGCAACACTGAACACTCAACTTGAACCTTGACCCATGAATAACAATAACGTAGTCATCTCAATGCTCGGAAGCGACTTTTCGAAAAGCGATGTCCAAAACATCAATTGGCTTCTCGAAAAGCTCTCGTCTTCGTCGATGCCGGCGACGGAACATTCGATCAGGGCTTTGCCTTCATCGACCACGATCGCGCTCGCGAGAAGCGGCACGACGGGAGAGATCGTCGGCATCGGCGCGCTCGTCGTCGCGAGCACTCTCGGCGGCAGGCACGGGATCATCGAAGATGTCGTCGTTTCGCGGGAATACGAAGGCGGGAACATCGACCAAGCGATCATCGACAATCTGCTCGGCGATGCGATGGCCCGCGACCTGCCGTACGTCGTCGCTCTTTCGAACGACGAAGCGATGGGGAGGCTGTACATCAGCCTCAACTTCCGGCCGGATTCTTCCGGCTATCGGATCGACCTCAAGCATTGAAGCGAAAGCTTCCTTCAAGGCCCCGACAGAGATGTCGGGGCTTTTTCTTGCTCAAACGCCCAGAAAAGGTAATCTAAGGCCATGACATTCCATGTCGTCACATTGTTTCCCGGCGCGTTCGATTCGTATCTCGGCGAATCGATTTTGAAGCGCGCCATAGAGGACAAGAAGATACGGGTCAAATTCTATAATCCCCGCGACTTCGCGGACGACAAATGGCAGAGGGTCGACCAGAAGCCGTACGGCGGCGGGCCGGGCATGGTCATACAGGCTCTGCCTGTAGCGAAGGCGATCGAGAAAGCATTGAAGGCATGCGGCGCGGCGAGGTCAAACAAAAACAGGGCGAAAGCGCCTCGCATCAAGATCGTCTTTTTCAGCCCTGCGGGCAAGCAGTTCGATACGGCATACGCCAAAGCAGCGGCGAAAAGATACGATAACGTCATATTCGTCTCCGGCCGCTATGAAGGCATCGACGCCCGCGTGAAGAAGATGTTCAAGATGGAAGAGATCTCCGTCGGGCCATTCGTGCTCACCGGCGGCGAACTGCCGGCCATGATCATGATGGATTCCATATCGCGCCAGATCGAAGGCGTTCTGGGGAATTTCGATTCGCGCGAAGAAGAGCGCGTCTCGAGCCCAGACGCCTATACCCGGCCGGAGGCTTTCATATATAAAGGCAAAAAATACCGTGTGCCGAAGGTGCTTCTTTCGGGCAATCACCGGCTCATAGACGAATGGCGCGGCAAGACCGCGCGCAAAGGCGGGGCGAAGTAACTTCGGCAGGCTTGGCCGGGTTGTAGTACCATGTCGAAGATGAATCCTCACGAACAAAAAGCGGAATTCGGCCAAAAGCGGGACGAAGACGTGCTCGCCGCGTCGTTCAAATACCCCCACCTTTTCGAACTGCTCGTCGAGCGATACGAAGAAGCATTCCTGCGCAAGGCCAAAAGCATCGTCCGCGACGACGAAGCCGCCCGCGACATCGTTCAGGACACCTTCGTCAAAATATATCTCTACGGCCGCACGTTCAAGCCGGTCGAAGGCGCGCGATTCTCGTCATGGGCGTACAAGGTCCTTATGAACGTCTGCTTCGGCTGGTATAAGAAGATGAAGCGCGAAAGGGAGTTCTTTTCGGCTCTCGACGAGGACATGGAAGCGGTCCTGCCTCACGATGACAGCCAGGAACGGGCCCAAAAGCTCGACCGCGACTATCTCGAATCCATGTTCGCGCGCCTGCCTGAAACTTTTGCCCGGATATTGCGGTTATACGTGGTCGAAGGGAAGGATTATAAGCAGATCGCCCTGGCCGAAGGCGTGACGGAAGGCGCGGTCAAGACCCGGATGCATCGCGCCCGGGCCGAAATGAGAAAGATTGGCAAAGATATCGCGTATTAGCATAAGGGCGGTCGCGCGCCGCCCATCCAAACAACAGATATGACACTGCTTGCGAATGAAATAATGAAAAAGGTGCGGACGATCTTCTTTATCCGTCGATTGGCCGCGCCTTTTGCTTTTCTCATAGCCGCATCGGCCGTGATCGCGTCTACCGTTTCGATCTCCCATGTCATAGCCAACATGCCGGCAGTCGTAGACATCCCAGCCGTGATGCGGTTCTTCGCCGCGGCGTTCGCGCACGCGGATGTTATCGTGAAAAGTGCGCTGGTTGCGGGTACCCTGTTCCTTCTCATGACCCTGAAGGGCGCCATCGAAAGCTTTCGGCTTTCCCGGGTGTCTGCCTCCTTTCAGAGGATCTAGTATGTGATCGCGATCTGTCGCGGAGCGCCGCCCTTCGAATACCCGGGCGGCGCTTTTTTATGCCTGCGGCCTTTTGCGGGCGATCCGCGCCTTCTTCTGGTCGGCGATGCGCCAGAGCACGCGGGCGGCATACGTGCGATAGGGCGACCATTTTTCAATGATCGCGAGGACCTTCTTCTCCGAAGGCAATTTTTTCCAGCCGTAGACGTGCATAAGGCCTTTTTGCAGGCCGAGATCGCCCCGCGAGAATACGTCGGTCCGGCCGAGCGAGAACATGAGTATCATTTCGGCCGTCCACGGGCCGATGCCTTTGACTTTGGTGAGCTCGGCCTGAACTTCGGCGTCGGAAAGGGCGGGGAGCTTTTCTATATTCACTTCTCCCGACAGGGTTTTCTGCGCCAGATCCTTGATGGCCCTCGATTTCGCCCCTGAAAGCCCGGCCTTTCTCATATCCGTATCCGAGATCTTCATGATCTCTTCGGCGACGACGAGCTCGCCCTGAAAAAGCCTTTTGAATCTCCCGAATATGGTATCCGCGGCCTTGCCCGAAAGCTGTTGGCCGATGATCGTCCATGCGATATCGCGGAACAGGTCGTCGGACTGCTTCAGGTCGTCGATCTCGAACTCCAGAGACGCCTTATGGAGCTTCGGATCATGCTTTTTGAAATGGAGGCGGGCTTTGGAATACATGATCGAGAGTATAGCAAGAAACTCGTTGACAGAGATCAGTTAGTGATATAGACTCTATCCCACTTCATGCAAGATTGTGTTACTGGGGAAAACACGAAGTAATTACGGGTTTTTTAAGCCTTTTCTTGCCTACGATCTCATAAGATTGACCAAAACCGACGAGAGCCTTTCATTCAAAGGCCCTTTTTGCGTTTTTTGGCGTCTTTGATATCTGTTTGTCAAATCAGGGCAGGAAACCGAGCAGGTACGGCTGTTTCGCGGTTTTTATCAAGGCGGTATTTTATAAACCTACAGAATGATGAAGAAAGAACAGAAGTATTTCGGCCGCTTCAAAGAGGCGCTCGCCGATATCCCGGATCTCGTGGAGGCGCAGACCGAGTCGTTCAAATGGCTCGTCGAAAAGGGTCTCGCCCAGATTTTCCAGGAGTTCTCGCCGATAAAAGACTACTCGGACAAGAAATTCGAGCTCTCGTTCACCGGCTTCGAGCTCGCCGAGCCTAAATACGACGAGCACTATGCGAAAGACAATAAGCTCTCCTACGAGGCTCCGCTCAAGGTCCGCATCAAGCTCAAGAACAAGATGTTCAATTCGGAGAAGGAGCAGGAGATCTTCCTCGCCGACTTCCCGCTGATGACGAGCCACGGCACGTTCATCATAAACGGCATCGAGCGCGTCATCGTTCCCCAGCTCGCCCGATCGTTCGGCGTTTTCTTCACGTCTGACGAAGTGAAAGGCAAGACCGTCTTCGGCGCCAAGGTCATCCCCGCCCGCGGCGTATGGCTCGAGATCGAGACCGACAATGACGGCACTCTCTATGCCCGCATCGACAGGAAGCGCAAATTCATGGTCACCGCGCTCCTCCGCGTCCTCGGCGCGGACACCGACGAGAAGATCCTCGCGCATTTCAAAGGCGACGAGACGGCCCTCAAGGTCATCGCCGCATCCCTCGCCAAAGACACCGCCAAGACCGTCTCCGACTCATATATAGAGATCCACAAGCGCCTCCGCGACGGCGACCTCGCCACGGCGGACAACGCCCGCGAATTCATTTCCGGCCTTTTCCATAAGGACCGCTACGACCTTTCGAACGTCGGCCGCTTCCGCTTCAACAAGCGCTTCGGCAAGCCTATGGACGATAAGTCGCTCGAGCGAAAGACGATCGACGCGCACGATCTCGCCACGATCATCGGCAACATCATCCATCTCAACAACAAGCTCGACGCCGTCGAAGACGACATCGACCATCTCGGTTCGCGCCGCGTCCGCTACGTGGGCGAGCTCATGCAGCAGAAGCTGCGCGTCGGCCTTTCCCAGATGAAGCGAAACATCCAGGACAGGATGTCGACCATCGAGCCTGACACGACCCAGCCTCTCACCTTCGTCAGCCCGCGACCGCTCCAGGCGCGTCTCAAAGAGTTCTTCACCACGAACCAGCTCTCGCAGTTCATGCAGCAGGAGAACATCCTCACCGAGCTCGAGCATCTCCGCACGCTCTCCGCTCTCGGTCCCGGAGGCCTCACCCGCGAACGCGCCGGCTTCGAAGTCCGCGACGTGCATCCTTCGCACTACGGCCGCCTCTGCCCGATCCACACCCCTGAAGGTCCGAACATCGGCCTCATCCTGCGCCTTTCGACGTATGCCCGCCTCAACGATTTCGGCATGATCGAAACGCCGTATGCGAAAGTTAAGAAAGGCTCGGTCACTAAAGAGATCGTCTATCTCAACGCCCTCGAAGAAGAGAGCCACCGCATCGCCCACGCCGCGACCGCATATGACAAGGACGGCAAGATCACCGAAGAGGTCGTCGAAGTCCGCCAGAACGGCTCGCCGGCGCTCGCCAAGCCGGAGGATGTCGACTTCATCGACGTATCGACGAACCAGGCGTTCTCGATCGCGACGAACATGATCCCGTTCCTCAACCACGACGACGCGAACCGCGCGCTCATGGGTTCGAACATGCAGAAGCAGGCGACCCCGTGCATCATCCCTGAAGCGCCGCTCGTCGCCACCGGCATCGAAGCGAAGGCCGCCGAATACACCGGCCGCATCGTTCTCGCCCCTGAAGACGGCACTATTTCCGCCGTCGACGCCAACAAAGTCGTATTCAAGAACGGCAAAGGCAAAGAGACGACGTACAAGCTCGTATCGTTCGAACGAACGAACGGCTTCACCGCGTATCACCAGCGCCCTGTCGTCAATCTCGGCGAAAAAGTGAAGAAAGGCCAGGTCCTCGTCGACGCATCGTCGTCCGACCGCGGCCAGATCGCCCTCGGCCAGAACATGCTCGTCGCGTTCATGTCATGGTCCGGCGCGAACTACGAAGACGCCATCATCATATCCGAGCGCGTGGTCAAGAACTCTAAATTCACCTCTATCCATATCGAAGAGTTCGTGGTCAACGTCCGCGACACCAAGCTCGGTCCCGAAGTCACCACCCACGACATCCCGAACGTCGGCGAAGGCAAGCTCCGCAACCTCGACGAAGACGGCATCATCCGCATAGGCGCGGAAGTCCGTTCCGGCGACATCCTCGTCGGCAAGATCACGCCGAAGGGCGAGACCCAGCTCACCCCTGAAGAGCGCCTGCTCCGATCGATCTTCGGAGAGAAGGCCCGCGACGTCAAAGACACGTCGAAGCGCATGGAAGGAGGCAAGCGCGGCCGCATCATATCGGTCAAGGTCTTCTCGCGCGAGAAAGGCGACAAGCTCGAGTCAGGCATCATCAAGCGCATCCATGTCGAGGTCGCGCAGCTCCGAACCGTATCGGTGGGCGACAAGCTCGCCGGCCGCCACGGAAACAAGGGCGTCATCTCGCGCATCCTTCCTGAAGAAGATATGCCGTACATGGCCGACGGAACGCCTATCGACGTCATCCTCACCCCTCTCGGCGTGCCGTCCCGCATGAACCTCGGCCAGATCCTCGAGCTCCATCTCGGCCTCGCCGCGCATACGCTCGACTACCAGGCCATCGTGCCTCCGTTCGCGGGCGCTACCGATACCGAGATCAAGCAGGAGCTCGTCAAGGCGGGCTTCCCGGAGAACGGCAAAATACCTCTCTATGATGGACGCACCGGCGAGAAGTTCCAGCAGAACATATCGATCGGCTACATGTATATCCTCAAGCTCCATCACATGGTGGAGGACAAGATCCACATGCGATCCATCGGTCCGTACTCTCTCATCACCCAGCAGCCGCTCGGAGGCAAGGCCCAGGGCGGAGGCCAGAGGTTCGGAGAAATGGAAGTCTGGGCGCTCCTCGGTCACGGAGTGGCTCATACGCTCCGCGAGATCCTCACGGTCAAATCCGACGACATCACCGGCCGATCGGCGACGTTCGATTCCATCGTCAAAGGAGAGAAGCTCCAGCCGCCGAACATTCCCGCTTCGTTCCATGTGCTTCTTAACAGCCTCAGGGGCCTCGCGCTCGACGTCGAACTGAGGAAAGACGGCAAGGATATTAAGAAGACGAGCAAGACCGCGTAATCCTTCTTAATCTAAAAACTACTATGGCATATACACCAAAACCAAAGGCGAACGAGTTCACGGACTTCGACACCGTCGCCCTGCGACTCGCGTCGCCGGACCGCATCAAAGAGTGGTCGTTCGGAGAGGTCACCAAGCCGGAGACCATCAACTACCGCACCCAGCGTTCCGAGAAGAACGGCCTCTTCGACGAGAAGATATTCGGTCCCGACAAGGACTACGAATGTTACTGCGGAAAATACCGCGGCATACGCTACAAAGGCATCGTCTGCGAGAAATGCGGGGTCGAGATCACCCGATCGATCGTCCGCCGCGAGCGCATGGGCCACATCGAGCTCGCCACGCCGGTATCCCACATCTGGTTCCTCCGCTCCATGCCTTCGCGCCTCGGCCTCATCCTCGGCATGACGACGGCTGACCTCGAGAAGGTCATCTATTTCGCCGGCTATATCGTGACGAAGGTTCACGACGCCGCCCGGGCCGAGATCATGAAGGATCTCGAATCCGAGTACAAATCGAAGATAAAGACCGTCCAGGACGAAAAGACTCGCGAAGCGCTCAAGACCATGTACCAGGGCGCCAAGAAAGAGATCGACGCCATCGAAGAAGGCTCCGTGCTCGACGAGATCGAATACGGCAAGTTCTCGATGAAATATTCGACCCTCTTCGAAGCGGGCATCGGCGCGGAAGCCATCTATGAGATCTGCAAGGCGATCGACCTCAAAAAGCTCGAAGCCAAGCTCGTCATCGACCTCCAGAAGGCGAACAGCCTCGAGAAGGACAAGATGAACCGCCGCCTTTCCGTCGTCCGCGCCATGATCAAGAGCAACATCCGCCCTGAATGGATGTTCCTTTCGCGCATCCCGGTCATCCCTCCGGCGCTCCGCCCTATGGTCCCTCTCGACGGCGGCCGCTACGCGACCTCCGACGTCAACGACCTCTACCGCCGCGTCATCAACCGAAACAACCGCCTCACCAAGCTCAAGGAGATCAATGCTCCCGACGTCATCCTCCGAAACGAGAAGCGAATCCTCCAGGAAGCCGTCGACGCCCTGATCGACAATTCTATCCGCCATGGCAATTCGACGACCGCCGCCGGATCCCTCGCTTCGAAGCGCGCGCTCAAATCCCTCGCCGACAACCTCAAAGGCAAGAGGGGACTCCTCCGCGGAAACCTCCTCGGCAAGCGCGTCGACTATTCCGGCCGATCGGTCATCGTCGTCGGTCCCGAGCTCGCTCTCGACCAGTGCGGCCTTCCGAAGCACATGGCGCTCGAGCTTTTCAAGCCGTTCGTCATCCACCAGCTCCTCAAGCGCGAGCTCGCGTATAACATCCGCGGCGCGTCCCGGCTCATCGAAGACGGCATACCGGAAGTCTGGGCCATCCTCGAAGACGTTATCGAAGGCAAGTACGTGCTCCTCAACCGAGCCCCTACGCTCCACCGCCTCGGCATCCAGGCGTTCAGGCCTATCCTCATCGAAGGAAACGCCATCCAGGTCCATCCCCTCGTCTGTTCGGCCTTC
>JAIFWQ010000010.1 GCA_019661795.1 Candidatus Parcubacteria bacterium
GGGGAAGAGCCGTCCACGTCGGGGTGATGGGTTGTTTCCAGATAATAGTCCGGGCCGAAAACGCCTTTGTACCATTTGGCGATATCCACGGCTTTGGCGATGTCGTTTCCCTGGAGAGCGAGCGTCAGGTCGCCGTTGAACGCCGACGATATGGCGACCAATCCGTCCTTGTATCTCTCTATGAGCTCGCGGTCGATGCGCGGCTTGTAATAGAAGCCTTCGAGATAGCCTTTGGTGACGAGCTGAATAAGATTTTTGTAGCCCTGATAGTTCTTGGCGAGGAGTATGAGCCGGGTGCGGCGCGAATCGATGCCTGATTGCTTGTCCGCGCGGGTTCGCGGGGCGACGTAGAAATCGACGCCAAGGATCGGCTTTATGCCGGCCTTTTTGCAGTCTTTGTAGAATTCGATCGCGCCGTACATGTTGCCGTTGTCGGTGAGGGCGAGAGCGGGCGCGCCGTCGGCTATCGCGGCTTCGATAAGATCCGGGATCTTCGGCAGGGCAGCCAGGAGGGAATAGTGGCTGTGAGTGTGGAGATGGATGAAGCGGGCCATGGGTATGGTGAATTATAAGGGATAGGTGTCCGTTCGGATAGCTCCTTTAGAAACCACGAAAATTTCTTGCTAGAAATTTTCTCTGTCCGGCGCCGTCGCGCCTTCCAAGGGTTTCTAAAGGAGCTATCCGAACGGATCTCTGTCATTCATCATTTTGATATACTGATGGCGTGAAAACGATCCACATTGTGGGAATAGACGAAGTCGGACGAGGGCCTTTGGCCGGTCCGGTGACGGTGTGCGCCTGCCGGGTGGCGCGCGACTTCGACTTTTCCAATTTCGACGGGATACGGGATTCGAAAAAGCTCTCGCCGCAGAAAAGGGAAGAATGGTTCCTCAAAATATCGGGCCTCAAATCGAAAGGCGAGCTCGAATTCGCCCACGCGTCCGTCGCCGCGCCCGAGATCGACGCCATCGGCATATCCAAAGCCATAGAAAAGGCTATTCACCTGTGCCTCGACGCTCTCGGCCTCGCTCCCGAATCGACGGAGATATTCCTCGACGGTTCGCTCAAGGCTCCGAAGAAATTTCTCGTCCAACAGACGATCATCAAGGGCGACGAGAAGATCCCGATCATTTCAGCGGCTTCGATCGTGGCCAAAGTCATGCGCGACAGGCATATGGAAGAGCAGGCCCTGCTCTATCCCGCATACGGTTTCGAAAATCACAAAGGTTACGGCACCGACGAGCATCGCAAGGCCATACGGAAGCTCGGCACATCGCCGATCCATCGCAAGAGCTTTCTTTCGAAGATAATATAGGGCGAAATTTGCCTTTTTAAAGGCTTCTGCTATAGTACAGGACCTATGGTAGTACGAATGCGAGCAACGCGGTCGGCACGAAATAACAGGCGCTCACACCACGCGCTTCAGAAGCCTGCGCTCACGACCGATACGAAGACCGGCGCTATCCACCTCCGCCACCGCGCTTCGGCCGTTACGGGATCCTACAAAGGCATCACCGTCATCGATATGGACGCCAAGGCCGCTAAAAAGGCCAAAAAGGCGAAAGAAGCCCAGACCGCGCGATAATTAAAACCCGCCCCATGGCGGGTTTTTGATTGGGCTGCTTGCGCTTCGGACATAGCGCTTGTACAATTATTCGGTAACGTCAGATTAAGAAATAAGTACATTTTATGGCAAATAGGCACCTTGCGCGGTCCGTAGTCCTCCAATCGCTTTTCGAGTGGGATTTCCGCGACCAGAAGGACGGCATCCTCTCGGATGCGATCGTCCGCGACGCCGCCGAATTCGCCCCGGGCAACTCCGACATCCCGTTCATGCAGGAGCTCGGCAAAGGCGTCCTCTCCAAGCGCCCTGAAATAGACACCATCATCGTCAAGGCCGCCCCTGACTGGCCTCTCGACAAGATATCCATCGTGGACAGGAACGTCCTGCGGATCGGCCTGTACGAACTGCTTTTCGCCGACCGGAGCGAAGTGCCCGCCAAAGTCGCCATCAACGAGGCGATCGAGCTCGCCAAATCGTTCGGCGGCGAAAATTCCGGCAAATTCGTGAACGGCGTGCTCGGCTCCGTATATAAGGAGCTCGGCGAGCCCGGCAAAGACGCCGTTTCCAAGAAGAAAGACGACAAATTCAATATCCCGTTCGAAAAGATGCCGGTCGTGAAGCTCGGCGGCGCGATCGTGTTCGCGCGGCACGAAGGCGACATATACCTCGGCCTCGTCCATGACGTCTTCGGCAGGTGGACCCTGTCGAAAGGCGGGCTCGAAGACGGCGAAGACGTCAAAAAGGGCACGATCAGGAAGATAAAGGAAGAGATCGGCGCCGACATACAGATCATAAAGGAGATCGCGTCGAACGAATACGTCGCGACCCATCCGGAAAAGGGCAAGCTCCGCAAGCAGGTGACCTATTTCCTCGCCGAAGCGCCGTACGAGCCTCTCGCTCTCAAGGAGACTGGCGGCCTCGACAAGGCGCAGTGGTTCAAGGTGGGCGAGATCGGCGACCTTAATTTCTACGACGACATGATGCCTATCATCGCCAAGGCGGTGAAGCTCATCCCGAAGAAATAGGCGGAAAGGCCCGCATTCCTTGCTTTTATACGATATTCAGCTATTTTGGTACCCATGGACATCAATTTTTCCCGATTCGAAGAGAGGGCCGGCGTGACGTTCAAAGAGAAATCCCTTCTCCGCCAGGCGTTCACGCACCGCTCGTACATAAACGAGAACAAGAACACCAAGTTCGAGCATAACGAGCGCCTCGAATTCCTCGGCGACGCCGTCCTCGAGCTCGTCGTGACGGATTTTCTGTATCATAAATATCCCGGCAAGCCGGAAGGCGAGCTCACGACCTATCGGTCGGCTCTCGTGAACGCGATCACGCTCGCCGAAGTCGCGTCCAATTTCGCCATGAACGATTTCCTTTTGCTTTCGAAAGGCGAATCCAAAGACATGGGCCGCGCGCGCCAGTACATACTCGCCAACACGTTCGAGGCCGTCATCGGCGCGATATATCTCGATCAGGGATACGACGTCGCGAAAGGCTTCATCGAGCGGAGCATATTCGTATTCGCCGACCAGATGATCGCCCGCGGCAATCTCGTCGACGCCAAAAGCCTTTTCCAGGAAAAGGCCCAGGAAAAGACCGGCGTCACGCCTTCGTATAAATTGGTCCGGGAAGCCGGCCCCGATCACGATAAATCGTTCACCGTCGGCGTGCTCATAGGCAAAGACCAGGTGGCGACCGGCGAAGGCAAGTCCAAGCAGGAGGCGGAGCAGAACGCGGCTCTCCGCGCTCTCGAGGCGAAGGGATGGAATTCGTAGAGAGATCATAGATTCTATAAAAAAATCCCGCTTCCGAGCGGGATTTTGCGTGAGGACGGATCGGCTTTAAAGCGCGCCGATCGATTCTTGGGGGTCTTTGCCTTCGATCTCGGCTTTCCATCGCGCCCCGCGGCCCAAAAAGAAAAGAAACAAGATGATCAGCACGGCCAAAGATATGAGGCCGATGAGCGATACATCGAAGACGAATTCTTTTTCGGTATGCTCGTAGACTTTCACCAGAGAGCCGCATGTCAGGGTCACGATGAAAGCGGTCGGAAAACATATGCGGGCCAGGGACAGAACGATCGATTTGAACGGCCGTTCGAGAAGGAACAGGTAGATTTTCATAGAGAACTTTGCCTATTTATATCTGCAGAGTCGGTGTAAGTCAATCACCGCTCTCGCGGCTTTTTTATGCTGGTCTGAAATGCTATATTTAGAGGGCTAATTCCCGCGCATGTATCTCAAATCCCTCGAGCTTTCCGGCTTTAAATCGTTCGCCAAAAAGGCGAATCTCGACTTCAACGCACAGGTGACCGCCATCGTGGGGCCGAACGGCTCGGGCAAATCGAACGTCGCGGAGGCGTTCCGATTCGTTCTCGGCGAACAGTCGATCAAATCCATGCGCGGCAAGCGCACCGAAGATCTCATATTCAACGGCGGCGAATCGTCCGCCCGGGGCAATCGCGCGTCGGTCAAGCTCGCCTTCGATAATTCCAAACGCCTTCTCGACATCGATTTCGACGAAGTGGCGATCGAGCGCGTCATCCATCGAGACTCTCTTTCAGAATATTTCATCAACGGTTCGCAGGTCCGCCTGCGCGACATCGTCGAACTCCTTGCTGGCGCGCACATCGGCGCATCGGGGCATCACATCATATCGCAGGGCGAAGCGGATAGGATCCTCAACGCCAATTCGCGCGAGAGGCGCGAGATGATCGAAGACGCCTTGGGCCTCAAGATCTTTCAATATAAAAGAGAGGAGAGCGAGCGAAAGCTCGAAAAGACGCGCGAGAACATGGATAAAGTCGAATCCCTGCGCAAAGAGATCGCTCCGCATATAAAATTCCTCAAAAAGCAGGTCGAAAGGGTCGAAAAGACGATCGCCCTCCGGGAGGAGCTCAAAAATATCTATAGACAATACCTGAAGCGGGAGTCGGAATATCTCGCCCTTACGGAAAAGGCACTCGCCGACGAATCGGCGGGACCGAAGCGCGATCTCGAACGCCTCGAAAAAGAGCTCGCGGCCGCCAAGAAGGCCCTCGAAGCGTCGAAGCACAAGGACGTGAAATCGAGCGAGCTCATATCTCTCGAAGCGCGGCTCAAATCGACGCGCGAATCCCGCGACGATGCGACCCGGTCCATCGGCCGCATCGAAGGCGAGATCGCGTCGCTCGAAAAGATGCTCGCGCGCGAGCGGACGTCGGCTGATGCCGAGACCGTGACGATCGAATATTCGAAAGTGAGGTCGCTCATCGATCGCGTGAACGAACTGCTCGACGATATAAGCTCCGTGCCGAAGATCCGCGAGCTTCTGAAGTCGTTCCTCGAATCGAACAAAAATTCGAAGTCCCAGAACAGGGCGGGCGACATCGAAAAAGAGCTCAAGATCCTCCGCGACCGCAAGATCGACGCGGACAAGGAAAGCAGGGAAAAGGAAACCGAGCTCGCCAAGCTCTCTTCACATTATGCCGCCCTTCAAAAGGAGATCGAAAAAGAAAAAGACAGCTCCCGCGACGCCGAAAAGGCCATGTTCCGCATCATGGCGGAAGAGAACGAGATCCGCGGCAGGCTTTCCGTCATACGCGTGCGCGAAGAGAAGCTCCGGCTCGAGACGGAAGATTTCAAGCGCGAGCTCGGCGAAGGCGCGGCGCTCATCGGCCGCGATATAACGCTCTATGAATCCGATCAGGCCGCATCTGCGCCGGAGGAAAGGCGCGTCCAGGAAGACCGCCGGAGAGAGATAGAGAAGATAAAAGTCCGCCTCGAAGACCAGGGCGGCGCGTCTCCTGACGAGGTAATGAAAGAGTATAAAGAAACGTCCGAGCGCGACGAATTCCTCGCCCGCGAGATCGCCGACCTCGAGCGATCGGCGGAATCTCTGACCAATCTCATCAAAGAGCTGGAAGAAAAGCTCGACACTCTTTTCAGCGAAGGCATAGCGAAGATAAACAGCCAGTTCAAGGATTTCTTCGCCCTCATGTTCGGCGGCGGCGAAGCGGCGCTTTCCGTGATCAAAGAAAAGAAGCGCAAGCGCGGTCCGTCGGCCGAAGAATTGGCCGAGATGGGCATCGAAACAGGCGACGAGGCGGAAGAAGGCGAAGAAGAGACCGAGCTCGGCGTCGACATCCGCGTCAACCTGCCGCGAAAGAAGATCAAGGGCCTCGAGATGCTTTCCGGCGGCGAACGCGCCCTCACGTCGATCGCGCTCCTTTTCGCCATATCGCAGGTCAATCCGCCGCCGTTCATCATCCTCGACGAAACGGATGCCGCTCTCGACGAAGCGAATTCCAAAAAATACGGCGACATGGTGGAGAATCTCTCCAAACATTCCCAGCTCATCGTCATCACCCACAACCGCGAAACGATGTCGCGCGCCGGCGTGCTCTACGGCGTCACCATGGGCAGGGAAGGATATTCGAAGCTCCTTTCGATCGCTTTCAACGATGCGGTAGCTGTGGCGAAGTGATTGCCTTTTGGGGATTCTTGGGATAAAGTCATCCCGGAAAAACAAAAGGACATAATCATGTACATCAGAGAAGAGGGAATCGCCCTCCGAAATTTCCTCAATCGATCGCTTGCCGCTCTCGTCAACCGTACGAAGCTTCCTCGGGATCCGAACATGGCCAAGCTCGTCACGCTCGACGGCAAGTCGCTCGCCGAGCCTGGTTCTATCAGGCTCGGGCAGCTTCGAGAGCTTCGGAATCATTCCAAGATCATGAGCCTTCGCGATATGAAATACAGCAAATGGAATTTCAGTTTCGAATATAGGCGCGACGCGGATGAGAACATCATCCCCGTCGAGTTCCGCAGGATCCTCAACGGCATGCTTCTTCCGAGGCCTGCCGATGCTATCGCCGAGCTCCCGTTATGGGACGAAGTAGCGCAGTGACGCGTATATCTCTATGAGCCGCTCTACCATCGCTAGAGCGGCTTTTTTCTTGTCATAGGCGTAGATGTGTGTCATCATGTCCGCCGTATGCTCCCCAAATATTATTCCGTGTATTCCAATGAAGAGCTCGATTCGTTCTTTCACGAGATCTCTGACGATCTCAACAGGCGAGGAAGCCCTCTTCCTGGCCAGCAAAAACTCGAGATTTTCCATCGCGTGAGCAAAGGCGTGGAGGATCTCGACCGCAATTGCTGTCAGAGGTGGGAAACCAAGATCATCCGAGGCGAGATCGATGTCGGCATGATATCCAAGTCGCCTCGAATCCTTGCGTTCGATCGCACGAATCTGCCTTTGTCCGAGATCTCGATCCCTGCCGCTGAAGCGTGCGGTTATATCCTGATCGACCGGAACAGCCTGGACGAAAGGGTCGCGCTGAACGCATTTTGGAACGGATTCGTGTTGCTTCGGCAGAACGATCCTATCTCGAGGTACCTTCCGCGCTGAATTCTGATCAAGTCGAACCATATCGCCGCGTCCGCTCCAAGCGTCCGCGGCTTTTTTATTCCTTTACTTTTATCCATTCCGTTGTACTATTCGTCACGTCCGCTCTTTTCCAATGTCAGTCAAAAACCCCTCCATATCCCATGCTTAACAGCGAAACCATCGGCAGAGTCCGTTCCATGTGCCGGAATAGCGGCAAAGGCTTGAGCCTTGAACATCGGAAGACCATGCTCGAAAGCGTCAATACCGGCTGCGACTACATGATCAAGCGGGATCCTGACCGCATGAAGGCGATCAAGGTCAACCTGATCATCAACGATGATTCCCGCCTTCTGCTCGAGCTCCTCTTCGGCGAAGACGAATGGAAGAAGGTGAACGAAGAGCTTTCCACCGCCGAACAGCGGAACTACGGCTTCATCCCGCTCATGCCCACGATCGAGCATCGAAGCTATCTCCGTCAGCTGTGGACATGCTTCATTCTTCTTTTGAGGAACGAGCACCACAGTGCGATGATGTCGGCCGAAAAGATCCCGGCCTGAAGGTCCTCCAGAAAACACGATCCCCGCGATGGCGCGGGGATTTTTTATTTCACCAAAGCGTAGTCGAGAGTCCTCTTTTCGAGGTCGGCGCCCATGACCTTGAATTTGACGCCATCGCCGAGGCTGTATTTTTTGCCCGTCTTTTCGCCTATGACGGCGTATGCTTTTTCGTTGAATACGTAATAGTCGTCCGTCATGTCGCGCAGTTTGACCATGCCTTCGCATTTCGTCTCTTTGTCTTCGACGTATATGCCCCATTCGGTGACGCCGGTGATGGTGCCGCTATATTCCTGGCCGACCCTTTCCGACATGTATTCGACCTGCTTGTATTTGATCGAAGCGCGCTCGGCTTCGGCCGCGCGGATCTCTTTTTCGGAATTGTCTTCGGCGATCTTCTGGTATTTCGTCATCTCGCCCTTGGCGATCTTGCCTTTGAGCAGTTCGCGGTGGAGCAGGCGATGGACGATGAGGTCGGCATATCGGCGGATAGGGGAAGTGAAGTGCGTGTAATATTCGAACGCCAGTCCGTAGTGGCCGATATTTTGGGTCGAATACACGGCTTTGGCCATCGACCTGATGGCGGCGGTTTTAATGAGCGATTCCTCGGTCGTGCCTTCGATCTGCTTGAACAGATGCTTGAGGTCTTTGACCGCCACGCCTTTCTTACCGACAGGAAGATGGTATCCGAGAGCCTTCACCAATATGGCGAGATTGTCGATCTTTTCCATGAGAGGCACGTCGTGGACGCGATAGAGGAACGCGCCTTCATTTTTTTCGCTCGATTTCCACATATGGAA
This sequence comes from Candidatus Parcubacteria bacterium, assembly GCA_019661795.1. Taxonomy (GTDB): domain Bacteria; phylum Patescibacteriota; class Minisyncoccia; order Phycocordibacterales; family UBA6065; genus UBA6065. The sequence goes on from JAIFWQ010000010.1 coordinate 8,292, forward strand.
TGCGACCTCGCGGTTGGAAAGAAGCATGAATTCCTCAACGAGCTTGTGCGCGTCTTTGCGGGTCTTTTTGAAGACGCGGATCGGCTTGCCCGTGCTGTCGAGCTCGAATTTGACTTCGTCTGTCTCGAAATCGATCGCGCCCGACGCTTCTGTCGCGGCTTTCAGCTTTTTGGCGATCTCGTTGAGCTTCAAAAGCTCTTTTTTATATTCTTGCGATCTGCCTTCGAGCACTTCCTGCGCGCCTTCTCCTTCCC
>JAIFWQ010000011.1 GCA_019661795.1 Candidatus Parcubacteria bacterium
GGGGAAACGAGGATCTCGGGGATCCACGTCGCGATGTCGTTTCGATAATATCCGATGCGGGTCTTTACCGAAACGGGAAGCTTCGGCGCGCCCTCTTTGGCGGCGCGGATGATCTCCCTCGCCCGCTTCGGGTCTTTTATCATCGCCGCGCCGGCGCCCTGCTTCTCTATGGACCGGTCGGGACAGCCCATGTTGATGTCTATGCCGTCAAAACCGAGCTTCTGGCAGAGAGCGGCCGCCTGGCGCATTTTGTCGGGATTCGACGAGAAAAGCTGGGCGACGATCGGCTTTTCTTTTCGGGTGAAATCGAGGTCGCGCAAAAGGACTTTCCTGCCGGGCGAACACAAGCCGTCCGCGGATACGAATTCCGTCCACAGGACATCCGGTTTGCCGTATTTCGCGATCACGCGCCTGAAAGCCGCGTCGGATACGTCCGCCATAGGGGCGAGTACGAAAAAGGGCTTTTTCAGCTTTTTCCAGAAGCCGTAATTCATAGAGAGCTCTACTCTATCCTACTTCAGCTTATAGACAACTTTGTTGCCGACGTCGAGCTTCATGTAGTCGAGCTTGTTCAGAAAGCCGGAAAGCGACGGAGCGATGGCTTTGTCGGATATGACGGCGGCGATATTGCCGAGAACGACGGAGAGATCGTCAGCGGTATTCACGACGAGCCTGCCGCCTCCGCCGAGCCTGACGGTCATGTACGCGGCCGTGGTGGTCGATCCGGAAAGCTCGGCTTCGCGGGGATCGACGGAAAGGCCGGCGAGCTCGTCCATGAAGAATCGTATCTTTTTGAAATCATCGGCGGGAAGCAGGTTCGCGCCGATCGGGTCGCCTTCGACGAGGCCTCTATATATGAAGCCTTTGCAGGCGCCGGGGACGCCGGCGCCTGCAGCCCGATCCGCGGCCGCGCAAGACGATTCTTTGGAGAATATGAAGCCGTTCTCGTCGATGGAATAGCAGTCGGCCGAAGCGCCCAAGGTAGCCGCTCCTGTGCGGCCGGAACACCATCGGCCGGTCTCTTGACGTTCGGTGACGGACACGACGAGCGTCCGTATATCGCGGCGGGATATTTCAGCGGTTTTGATCGGAGGCAGGGCGAGCACATCCGCGCGGATAGCGTCCTCCGGATATAAAAGGACGTTGCGCTTGGAAAAGAAATATCCGTAATTGCCGGCGAGCTCTTTCGAAAGCGCGGCTTCCAGGGTGGACGAAGAGACGCGCGAATTGCCTTCGATCGCGATCGTCTGTATAGAAAGAGCCTCGAGATGGGATACGTATGAAAGGCCGCAGAAGATCAGGCCCGCCGCCGCCACGGAGTAGAGCGTGAGGAGCAGGGCGCGCCTTCGGCGGCGGGCGGCGAGCTTCGATTGATATATCTTTACCTGCCCGCGCATGGAAACTTGGTTATGGCTTTACGACAGCTGGGATGACGTCGGAACCGAAATACGGCCGCAGTATTTCAGGGATGCGGATCGACCCGTCGGCCTGCTGATTGTTCTCGACGAGAGACACGAGGATGCGCGGCGTCGGTATGGCGGTGCAGTTGAGCGAATGCGCGTATCGCGGCTTGCCTTCGGCATCGCGGTATCTGATGTTGAAGCGCCTCGTCTGAAAATCATGGAAATAGGACGCCGACGATATCTCGCGGTACTTCCCTTCTTTCGGAACCCAGAGCTCGATATCGTATTTCTTCACCTGGCCGAGCCCGAGGTCCGCGCCGCAGTTGATGACCGTGCGGTATGGGATGCCGAGGGATTCGATGAACTCTTCGGTATTGCGGTTGATCTCGTCATGCAGTTTGACCGACGTCTCGTGCGACGCTTCGCACAGGACGACCTGCTCGAGCTTGTAGAACTCGTGCACGCGGATCAGACCTTTCACATCTTTGGAATGGCTGCCCGCTTCGCGCCTGAAGCACGGAGAGAAGCCGAGATATTTCAAAGGAAAAGCTTTGGCGTCGAGCGTTTCGCCCGAATGGAACGCCATGACGGGAACTTCGGCCGTGCCGGCGAGAGCGTCTCCGTCCTGGGTCACATAATAGTCGGCGACGTCGCCCGGCAGATGCGCCGTGCCGTAGAGATTCTCTTTGCGCACGATGACCGGCGGGATGATCGGCGTAAATCCGCGCTTCGAGAAGAAATCCATGGCGTAGTTCCAGACAGCGAACGTGAGCCGCGCACCCGCGCCGGTCAAAAAATATCCCCTGAAGCCGTGCACTTTCGCGCCGCGCTCGAAATCGACCATGCCGAGAGCCGTCATGATCTCGACGTGGTCTTTCGGCGCGAACGAAAAGGCGGTCTTGTCTCCCCATGCCTTTATCTCTTTGTTATCCGCATCGCTTTCGCCTTCGGGCACGGACATGTCGGGGATATTCGGCACGCGGAGCATGAAATTCTGCCATTCTTTCATCACTTCTTTGAGCTCCTCTTCTTCTTTCTGCATATCCGCCTTGAGAGCCTTCATCGATTCGAGGAGAGACGCTTTCACATCGGCTGCGGACGAAGGAAGCTTGGCCGATACGGCGTTCTGCTCCGCCCTTTTCGTTTCGAGGGACGTGGTAAGGGCACGCCTCCTATCATCGAGAGCGACGAGCGCGTCGATGTCGATCTTTACGCGCTTTTTGGCCGCTCCGGCTTTGACGAGATCCTTATTGTCTCGGATAAATTTGATGTCGAGCATAATAGGCTGATTTCTTCATCGTTTCTTTATCTCCGTATCTTACAATGCTTTGGCCATGAATTCCATTAGAACGATACGGCCGGATGAATATCCCGCGCTCCTCAAAGAAGCGCTCAAGGACGCCAAAGACGCGCCCGCACGGCTTTTCATACGGGGCGACCTGCCTTCGGACGATCATATATTTCTCACTGTCGTCGGCTCGCGCAGGCATACCGACTATGGCAGGGCCGCCTGCGAGATGCTCGTCAAAAGCCTGCGGGGCCTGCCGGTGGTCGTCATATCCGGCCTGGCGCACGGGATCGATTCCATCGCGCACGAAGCCGCTCTCAAATACGGGATACGGACGATCGCCGTGCCGGGATCGGGGCTCGCGGACGACATGATATATCCTGCGGCGCATATCGGGCTCGCCCGGCGGATACTCGATGCGGGCGGCGCTCTCTTGTCGCCTTTCGAAGAAACGGTTATGGGCAATAATTGGACATTCCCCTATCGCAACCGCATCATGGCGGGCATGTCGAAGGCGACGCTCGTCGTCGAAGCCGATCTCCGATCCGGAACGCTCATCACATCCGGCTATGCCCTGCGCTTCAACCGCGACGTGTTCGTCGTGCCCGGCTCCATATTTTCGAAACAGAGCGCCGGGCCGAACGACCTCTGGCGCGAAGGCGCGACGCCCATCACCTCCGGCGACGAATTGGTGCAGGCGCTCGGATTCGCGGCTATGACAAAAGGCCCGGAAGCCGATCACGCCGATCTTTCGCCAGATGAAAAGAAAGCTGTCGGATTTCTGGCCGATCCGATGTCTCGGCAGGCGCTCATCGAAAAGATCGGCATGGACGCTTCGGAAGCGAACGCTCTCATATCGTCGCTCGAGATAAAAGGCCTCATCGAAGAGAAGCTCGGCCTTTTCAGGCTGGTTTGACAAAAGCTGATTATTCGGCATAATGTAGGAAATTCCGCCCATGACCGCTCCTTTCCTCTTCAATATGCTTGCAGTAACGCTCGTCACGGCCATCGTCGCCGTTTTTCTTTTCAGATTCCTCCGCTTCATCGTCCTTAAGGCGATCAAAAGCTACGATCCGTTCTACGGATCAAGGCTCAAGATCATCAAGAGGTGCGAAACGCCGGAGGGTTGCCAGGTCTTTGTGTACGGCTGGAGACAGGGCATCGAAAAAGATGACGAACCAGACGCCGAAGCGAAAAAGATCGGCATCGTCTATCCCGAGCGAGATCAGGTGTACGATCTCACCTGTAACAAGGATCTTCCGAAGACCAGATCCGTTTCGGCAAAGATGCCGGACGGCAGCATCCTGGTGATCCACGTCGGCTATCGCACTCCCCACGAGCTCGAGAGGTCGGCATCGAAGCAGATGCCGAAGACCCAGATCGACTGCTATCTCGGCATCAGGGAATGCTATGTGCGCAACGGCGCATGGCAGAAAGCCCTCGACAGATCGACTTCGCTCAACCACGTTCCAAGCCGCTAGCCTTCCATCCCGCCGCCCGGCAGTTCGGGCGGCTTTTTTATTCATGAGGATTTTATCCCTCATTTGCTAAAATTTTTGCCTTCGTGTAATACTTTGCACAATATATGTCCAAGCTTCTCATCGTCGAGTCTCCGGCCAAAGCGAAGACCATCGGAAAATATCTCGGCTCCGACTATACCGTCGTCGCGTCCGTAGGGCACGTGCGTGACCTGCCGAAGTCGAATAAGAAAGCCATCGACCTCGACGGCTTCGTGCCGCATTACGAGATCAGCGCAGGCAAAGAGAAAGTGCTCGACGATATCGAGCGCATGGCCAAAAAGTCGGACGAAGTGCTCCTCGCGACCGACCCCGACCGCGAAGGCGAAGCTATCGCATGGCATATCGCCCAGGCCGTCGATTTCGGGAAAAAGCCCGTGAAGCGCGTCGTCTTCCACGAGATCACCAAGGACGCCATCATCGAAGCGCTCAAAAGCCCCCGCCATATAGATGAGAACCTGCGCCGCGCGCAGGAAGCCCGCCGCGTGCTCGACCGGCTCGTGGGATACGACCTTTCCGGCGTCATATGGAAGAAAGTCCGCTACGGGCTTTCCGCCGGGCGCGTCCAATCCCCCGCCCTCCGCATCATCGTCGAGCGCGAGCGCGAGATAAAGGCATTCAAGCCCGAGCAGTACTTTTCCATAACGGCGGAAACGAAAACGCCGAAGAAGGAGAAGCTCCCTCTTATATGCTCGATCGAGCCGAAGGAGCAGAAGGAAGCCGAGCGGATCGTCGCGACGGGCAAAAAAGAGGGCTGGCAGGTCGTTTCCGTCGAAGAGACCGAGGCCAAGCGCAGCCCTCGCGCGCCGTTCACGACTTCCACCCTCCAGCAGGCGGCATCGACGCGTCTCGGATTTTCGCCTTCGCGCACGATGAGGATCGCCCAGAAATTGTACGAAGCCGGCCACATCACGTACATGCGCACAGATTCGACGACGCTCTCCAAGCAGGCCGTGGGCCAGATCGCCGGTATGATCGAAAAGACGTTCGGCAAGGATCTCGTCGAAGTCCGCGTCTTCGCCGCGAAATCCAAGAACGCGCAGGAAGCGCACGAAGCCGTGCGGCCGACCGACGCTTCCCGCCGCGAAGCCGGCTCGACGCCTGAAGAAGAGAGGCTCTATTCTCTCATCTGGGCCCGCGCGGTCGCTTCGCAGATGAAGGACGCCCGCGTCATGAGGACGAAGATCCTCGCCAACGTCACATCGAAGTCCATTCCTGATTTCCAGGCGAACGGCTCCCGCACCATATTCCAGGGCTGGCTCGACGCCGATCCTGGCGCGCGCGGCGAAGACGTCGAATTGCCGAAGGTCGTCCAGGGCGACAAGCTCGACCTGATCGATATCCTGTCCACGGAAAAGTTCACCGAACCTCCTTCCCGCTATTCCGAGGCTGGCCTGGTCAAAGAGCTCGAAAAGCGCGGCATCGGCCGGCCTTCGACGTATGCTTCGATCATAAAGACGCTCGAAGACCGCGAATACGTCACGAAAGAGAACCGCAATCTGCGCCCCACCGATACCGGCGAGGTCGTGAGCGGCTTTCTCGAAGAGAATTTCGGCGACTATATCAGCGATACGTTCACCGCCGAGATGGAAGACAAGCTCGACCTCATCGCCGACGGCAGCGCGCAATATGAAAAGACGCTCTCTGATTTCTATAAACCCTTCGCCAAAGAAGTGAAGGCGAAAGAGAAGCTCGACAAAGCCACGAACCTCGGCGACGCCGACCCGAACATCAAATGCCCGAAATGCGGGTCGCCGATGATCATCAAACTCGGCCGAGCGGGTAAATTCCTCTCCTGCTCGCGATATCCCGATTGCGACGGCGCTCTTTTGATCGACGGCACCGAGATGCCGAAGGACAAGGTCATAGGCATCCATCCGCGAACCGGAAGCGAGATCACGCTCAAGACCGGCAAATACGGCCCGTATGTGGAGATGGTCATGCCCGAAGAAGCCGCGCCCGCAGTCGAAGCGTCCGCTGAAGAAAAGCCTAAGAAAAGATCAAAAAAGGCGGCGAAACCGAAGCTCCGCCGCGCGAGCGTGCCAAAAGAAGTGAAGCCCGAAGAGGTCACTCTCGATCAGGCCGTGCATTATCTATCACTTCCCCGCCAGCTCGGAACCCATCCGGATACGAGCAAGATCATAAGCGCGAATATCGGCCGCTTCGGGCCATATATCGTCCACGACGGAGATTTCCGATCGGTCAAAAAGCCCGACGACGTCTATGCGATCAGCCTCGAACGGGCGCTCGAGATACTGAAGGAGCCGAAAAAGAAGCGCGGCTTCGCGAGGAAGAAGAAGGAATAAAAAAAGCGGCCACGAGAGTGTCCGCTTTGTCTTTTGCGCCAAGGGCGTCATTCGAGTCCTGAAAGGATATCTTTATTCGAATCAGGCCTCGAACTGATCTCCTGCCTGACGCGCTCGAAAAAACCTTTGCGATGCTCGAGTTTCCATTTGGCCGGCAAAGTCGCGGTGAGATACGCGAGAAGCATCGTGACGCTCTCTTTTTTGACATCGATACCCTTCAGAAGGTTATCGACGCTTTTGAAGTCGCCGGCCTTGAAGCTGTCATCGATCGCGTCATAGAGGACGTCCAATTTTCGCTGAAGGGTGATCTCTTCCATTTTTTCTTCCATAAAAGTGCTCTCCGCCTATTCTAGCGGACTTTCCTTATATGGAGAAATTCTTTATGGAATAGAGCTCTTCCGAATTCTCGTCTTCTTTTTTCTCTTTCTTCGAGCGGCTTTTCGGCTGCCTATCGATACGAGCTATTGACTTCCCTCGGGATTTGGAGAGAATGGTCCCTGAAATGATCTCCTTACTATCTCTACCTCGCGACATGGCGAGCTCTCAAGAGTTCGAAGAATGGCTCGCGAGCCAAAACGCCGCAGTCGCTTCCAATCGGAACTTGCCGACCGACCTTGCTCAGCTCGCAGAAGCGACGGGGTCGCCCTATGGATGCATCGTTATGTACGCGAAGCTCGTAAAAGGCAAAGAGGACGATTCCTTGCGGGGATTCGAGGCCGTTCCCTGCGGAGAGCCTGTCCTGTCGCGGTTCATGGACCAGATCTGCCTCGGCCTGCAGTTCGAGTTCGGGCACAAGATGCCCAAAGGACAGAGAGTTCTCGTCAAAGCCGCATGACCCAGCGAACGACAGCCGCTCCTTACGGAGCGGCTTTTTATTTTATAGAGAGAAATCCTTTATGGAATAGAGGTCTTCCGTGTTCTCGTCCTCCTTCTTCTCCTCTTTCGACCTGTCGTCTACGGCGATGACCGGCGCCGGGATCTCGGACTCTTTGGTCACGGCGGCTTCGGTCGCCTTCGGCACGTCCGTCTTCGACTCTAGGGCCTTGAAGATGGCTCGCAGGTCGTCCGGGGTAAAGAAGTCGATAGTGATCTTGCCTCCCTTCTGCTTCGGCTCGATCGATACGCGGGTGCCGAGGGTCTCGGAAAGCCTCTGCTCGAACTCGGCGAATTCGAGGTTCGGAAAACGGTTCTTGCCGCGCGCCTTTTCTATGGCGATCTTGCGGGCGATGAGTTCCGTCTCGCGCACGGTGAGGCGCCTGAACGTGATCTCCTTGAAAAGCGTCGCCTGCTCTTCCGGCCTGTCGGAGAGCATGAGGAGCGGCCGGGCGTGGCCTTCCGATATCTTCCCCTGCGAAAGCGAATCGAGCATGTCCGCAGGCAGGGCGAGGAGTCGGATCGAATTCGACACGTATTCGCGGGATTTGCCGATCTTCTGGGCGATCTGGATATGCTTGAGGCCGAATTCCTCCGAGAGCTGGCTGAACGAGCGGGCGCGCTCGACGGGATTAAGGTCTTCGCGCTGGAGGTTCTCTATGATGGCGAGCTCGAGCTTCACCCGGGCGTCGTCGCTGTTCGCCCTGATGATGGCCGGGATCTGCGGCATGCCGAGGAGCTTCGACGCGCGCAACCGCCGTTCGCCCGATATGAGCTCGTATTCGACGGCCATGCCGCCGTCTTCCTTTACGATCTCGGTCCTCGTGACGACGAGAGGCTGAAGAAGCCCGTACATGCGGATCGATTCGGCGAGGTCGCGCAGGGCGCCTTCGTCGAATTCGCGGCGCGGCTGGTACGGGTTCGGCCGTATCTTGTCCGTCTCGATCCAGAATATGGAGTCTCCGAAGAATTGCGATGCCATAGATGGGAATATTTTATCACAAATTGAGAAAAACCTGCTTTTGGTGTACGTTTACGGAGCGAGCCGGGGTGGCGGAATGGTAGACGCGCGCGACTCAAAATCGCGTATCGAAAGGTGTGAGAGTTCGAGTCTCTCCCCCGGCACAAATAAAAAGCC
>JAIFWQ010000012.1 GCA_019661795.1 Candidatus Parcubacteria bacterium
GCGCTCTTTCTTGCCGGTCGTCGCATTGTATATATAAGAGCCCGCTTCGAGGGTTCCCGAATAGACGCGGAAGAATGTCAGTTGTCCGACGAACGGATCGTTCTGGAGCTTGAAAGCGAGGGCCGCGAAAGGCTCCTTGTCGTCCGCGTGGCGGAGCACTTCTTCGCCAGTATCTGGATTGGTGCCTTTGACCGCAGGGATGTCGAGCGGCGAAGGCAGGTAATCGACGACGGCGTCGAGGACGAGCTGAACGCCCTTGTTTTTGAGCGCCGTACCGGTAAGCACCGGGAAGAGCTTGCAGGCCAATGTCGCCTTGCGCAGCATCTTTTTGATCGTAGGGACGTCGAATTCCTTGCCTTCGAGGTATTCGGTCATCATCGTGTCGTCGGTCTCGGCGACCTTCTCTATCATCTCCGCGCGGTATTTGTCGGCTTCGGCCTTCATGTCCGCAGGGATCTCATGTTCGATCACGTTGATGCCCATCTCCCCTTCGAACGTATAGAACTTCATTTTGACGAGGTCGATGACGCCCTGAAAATTCTCTTCGGAGCCGATCGGGATCTGGATCCTGACGGCATTCTTGTTGAGGCGCTCGCGGATCGACGCGAACGATTTTTCGAACGACGCGCCCATGCGGTCCAATTTATTGATGAAGCAGATGCGGGGCACGTTCGATTCGTCGGCATAGCGCCAGTTGGTCTCTGACTGCGGCTCTACGCCCGCCACGCCGTCGAATACGACGACCGCGCCGTCGAGGACGCGCAAGGATCGCTTCACTTCGACGGTAAAGTCGATGTGGCCCGGGGTGTCGATGACGTTGAAGCGGTGCTTCATCGAATTGTCGCCTTTCGGCATGTACGTCGGATTCCAGAAGCAGGTGATGGCGGCGGCCGTGATGGTGATGCCGCGCTCGCGCTCCTGTTCCATCCAGTCGGTGGTCGTCTCGCCTTCGTGCACCTCGCCGATCTTGTGGATCATGCCGGTGTAATAGAGGATGCGCTCGGAGGTCGTCGTTTTGCCCGCGTCGATGTGGGCGATGACGCCGAAGTTTCGGACCTTGTCCAATGGGTAATCTCTTTGCATGTGTGCGTTTAGGTTTGAGAGCTAATTATATACGAGATTACCAAGCGAAGTGGGCAAAAGCCTTGTTCGCCTCGGCCATCTTGTGAGTGTTCTCGCGCTTCCTGACCGCTTCGCCTTCGTTTTTGGAAGCGGCGATGATCTCGTCAGCGAGCTTCGCCGATATCGGAGCGCCCTTTTTAGAGCGGGCCGCGTCGATGATCCATTTTATGGAGAGAGCCTGTCGGCGCTCCGGCCTGACTTCGACGGGAACCTGATAGTTCGCGCCGCCGACGCGCCTCGATCGGACTTCGACGTTCGGAGCGGTATTTTTAAGGGCAGCCTCGAAGACGTCGAGAGGATTCTCGACCTTCGCCTTCTCTTTGATGATATCGAAGCACTTGTATATATTGGCGCGCGCCGTGTTCTTCTTGCCGTCGAACATGATGTAGTTCATGAGCTTCGAGACTTTCTCGGAGTTGTAGATCATGTCGGGCTGGAGGTCGCGCTTGATGTTTATCTTTCTTCGCATGGGAGTTGTTTAAGGGAGATTATCGCAGATTATTTGGCCGCTTTCGGCTTTTTCGTGCCGTACTGGCTGCGACCTTTTCCTCGCTTCTCGACGCCTGCCGCGTCGAGCACGCCTCGGACGACCGAATAGCGGAGACCGACGTCTTTGACGCGTCCGCCGCGCAGAAGGACCACCGAGTGCTCCTGCAGGTTATGGCCCATGCCTGGGATGTAGGCGGTGACTTCCATGCCGTTCGAAAGGCGCACGCGGGCGATCTTTCGGATAGCGGAGTTAGGCTTTTTCGGCGTCTTGGTCGTGACCTTGATGCATACGCCTCGCTTGAAAGGCGAATTGAAATAGCGCGGCTTATTTTTAAGCACGTTGAAGCTCTTCGTGAGAGCGACTGACTTCGATTTTCGAGGGAGCGTGCGGCGCTTCCTCTTCACCAGCTGATGAATGGTCGGCATTCGTATCGTTTTGTTATGGAAGAGGCGGTCCTTCGCGGATCCGGGGCGCTAGATTGGCCGCCGGTCCGTTACTCGCCTGTTCCCTGTTAAATAGCGCTTTTTCAAACGCTTCAAGAGATTACTATATATCCCCGGCTATGACAAGCGATTATGGCTTATACGCCGCAATTGAGTAATATAGAGCGATGATCAAGGAAAACCTCCCTCTCGAACTCCTCAACAAGCATATTGCGGAGCTTGGGCTCGCAGAGCCTCTCCATATAGAGAGCGATAACGACCTGTTCCGAAAAACCGAAGCGCCGGCCCGAAGCGCCGTCGTATTTTTGCCGAAATCGAAGGCTTTGATCGATATGACGCTCGCCCTTGTCTCGGGCATGGTCGCCGAGAACGGCACGATCGTGCTCGCCGGCTCGAACGATGCGGGCATCAGATCGGCGAAAGCGGCGTATGAAAAGAATATCGGTCCCGTCGAACGAAAGATCGTCGGGAATCATTCCGCGCTCTACATAGGATCGAATAAAAGGCTCGGCGCGGTAGGAGGACGCAAAACGTGGCGGGATTTCCTTTCGTTCTCACCCCTTATATATAAAGACACCGCCCTCGAGGCCGCGAATCTGCCCGGGGTCTTCAGCGCAGGCGAATTGGATGAAGGCACCAAACTGCTTTTGGACCATATCCCATATGACAAACGGTCGGTCCTCGACGTGGGCTGCGGCGCGGGCGTGATCGGCGCGATATATAAAAAGAAAAACCCGGCGGCGGACGTGACGATGACCGATTCGAGCATGCTCGCCATAGAAGCGGCGAAAGAAACGCTCAAGAAAAACGGGATCGAGGCGAACGTAACGATCTCCAACGTATTTTCGAACGTCGAAGGCGCGTTCGACCTCGTTTTGTGCAATCCGCCATTCCATTCGGGCGTCCAGACCGACTATTCGTTCATAGAACGATTCGCCGCGGGCGCGAAACAGCGCCTGAAACCCGATGGCGAAGTCTATGTCGTCGCCAATTCATTCCTTTCATACAAAGACACTCTCGAAAAACACATCGGTCCGACGGAGATCGTCGCCGACGACAAAAAATTCAAGGTCTTCAGATCGAAAGCCCGGTGATCGTCCGAAAAAGCCACGGGATCAAAGGCGCGAAAAACTGCCAGACGAACGCCAGGAACACGATGACGCCGAGAAAGCCGAATCTCTCGATCGACTTCCTCACGCGCATCCAGCCTGACGGCAGGACAGCCGATATGATCTTCGATCCGTCGAGAGGCGGTATCGGCACGAGATTGAATATGGCGAGCGTGATATTCACGAGGACGATGATGGCGCAGAGCGCCGCGACAGGGCCGTCCGCGATCCCATGCGGCGCGAGATACAGGCGGATGAAGAGCCCGAATATGAGGGCGATGACGATATTCGAGAAAGGCCCCGCGACCGCGACGATGGCTTCGCCCCATCTCTGATTCTTCAGATTGTAGGGATTGAAAGGCACCGGCTTGGCCCAACCGAAAAGAAAGCTTCCCGGCAGCATGAGAGATATGATCGGCAGAATGATCGTGCCGACAGGGTCGATATGGCGGAGCGGATTGAGCGTCAGCCGGCCTTCGTATTCCGCCGTCCGGTCGCCCTGCATCAAAGCCGCGTATCCATGGGATATCTCATGGATGATGACCGAAAAGAGCAGGACTATGAGCGAAAAGACGAATTGAAAGGCCATAAACTTGCGAAAATGCCTTTATATGATAGCATGACCGCCTATGGCAAAAACCTGCCCCGTAACCAAAAGGACCTCGCTCGTAGGAGGCGGATACTCGAACGCGACCCGCGCGACGCAGTTCAACCCTACCGGAAAAAGGCGCCGATATGTGAACCTTCAGGCGAAGAAGATCTATATCCCCGAGCTCAAGAAGTCGATCCGACTCACTCTTTCGACCCGCGCGATCAAGACCATCAACAAGAACGGCGCGTACGCGACCTTGAGAAAGGCCGGCATCATATAATCCCGGCCGCGCTCGCGGCATGGACAAAGGGCAGATTAGGAGTACCATCAGGAAAACCCCCTGAAACATGCCCTTCTGCGCTTTCGCCCTCATTATCGTGATGGGCCTGGTGCTCATCGTGATGTCGGATAGCTCCGACCATTCTCCGAAAAAGAAATAACGGGACGACTTCGCGGTCGTCCTTTTCATTTGCCCGGAATAGCAGAAGGCGTACAATTAGGAGCAGGAAAATCTATGAACCCTGAATTGCAATCGCTTTGCTTCCTCGTTGAGGGGAACATGACGCTTCTTGCCAAGAAAGGCAGGGGCTTGATGAAAGGGTGGCGCACGGGATTTGGAGGAAAAAGAGAGCCTCAAGACGCTTTGTATACGGACTGTACGATCCGAGAAGGCCAAGAAGAGCTCGGCTTCACGCCGATCGCCCTGTACATCGACTGCTTCGCTTTTCTGGACGTGTATCGTTTGAAAGGCTCGATCGAAGAGCACCTGCGAAGAGTCGCGGTCCAGATCTGCACTCAGTGGAACGGCATCCCAAGGGCGAGCGCGGAGATGCTCGACCCTCGGTGGTTTCCGAAGGATGATCTGCCCCTCGCGGAGATACATCCATCGAATCACGAATGGATCGGACGCGTCTTGAGAAGAGAAAGGCTGCATATCAAAAAAGTAGTCGATGGCGAAAGGACGCTTTCCGTCGACATCGTGCCCGCCTCATAGCAACCGGATCCATTGGATCCGGTTTTTTCTTTTCTATCGTATAATCTATGTATAAGCGCTAACTACACTCATATGAAAAAATTCGAAGAGAAGAAGTTCGACATCCCGGCCCTGAAAGGCATATCGGCGAAGAATATAGAGGAACATTTGAAGCTCTATTCGGGCTATGTGAAGCACGCGAACCTGATATTGGAGAAGATAGAAGAGATGTCCAAGGATTCCGAAAAGAACGCCTACGCCCTGGGCGAACTCCAGAGGCGCTTCGGGTTCGAATTCGACGGCATGAGGAATCATGAATATTATTTCTCGCATTTCGAAGGCGGACCGAAGGCGCCGGATGCGAAAAGCGCCCTCCGATCGGCCATCGAGGCCGAATGGGGTTCCTTCGACGGCTGGCTCGCGCGGTTCAAAGCTATCGCCATGACCCGCGGCGTGGGCTGGGCGATCCTCTATTACGACGCTCATACCGACAGGCTCGTGAATGCGTGGGTGGATGAACAGCATCTCGGGCATCTGACCGGGCTCTCCCCCGTGCTCGCTCTCGACATGTGGGAGCATTCTTTCGTCGCCGACTATCAGCCGAGCGGAAAAAAGAATTACGTAGAAGATTTTTTCGCGAACCTCAATTGGCAGACGGCGGAGAATCTTTTCGTCGCCGCCACAGCTTCCTAATGATCAGCGCATAGGCCGCATAGGAGAGCGCCGCGAGAGGCGCCCCGAACGACGCTTTCATCGTGGCGAACGGGAATGCGGCGAAAAAAGCCGTCGTTTCGAGCATGTATGAGAGCACCAGCCGCGTGATCCATGCGATAGGCCATGCGGCGACCGGACTGACGAATCCGACGGCCCCTGTCGCGAATCCGCCGAGCATGGCGTACGGTACGGCAGGCAGGACGAGAAGATTCGGCGCGAGCGCGATGACCGATATCTCGCCCATTTTATAAAGTATGAACGGCAGGGTGAATATCTGCGTCGAGATAGTCATGGACAGGATCTCGCGCATGCCGAACCGTTCCGAAACGAACGGGAGGCGGTCTTTGACCAAAGGAGATACATATATGACGGCGATCGTGGCGAGAAAGCTCAACTGGAACGATATGTCGAACGCGAGGATGCGCGGATTTTCGAGGAGCATGATGAACGCCGCCGCGACGAGAGCGCGGACGACATCGTATCGCCTGCCGATGCCGCGGGCCAAAAGCATGACGAGGGCCATGAACGTGGCGCGCACGGTCGTGGCCGATGCGCCGGTCATGAGGGCGAAAAGGACGATGGAGAGGGCGCCGAGCGACTGGCCGACGGCGCGAGGCAGGAAAGAGAACGCCCGCAGGAGGCTTTCCGCCACGACCGTGACATTCGATCCCGACAGGACGAGCACATGAGTGAGTCCGGATCGCTTGAAATCGTCGATCACCTGTTCGGGCAGGGACGCTTTTTCTCCCAAAATAAGTCCGGCGGCGAGGGACGCATGAGGTTCCGGCAAAAGCGTCCGCACGCGCCCCATGAAAGCCGATTTAAATGATATGAGAAGAGCGACGATCGGATTTCCCTTCCCTTCGCCCGTCTTTTTTGCCCGCGCATAGGACATCGTGTACCGTATGCCGTCTTTTCCGAGATAGGAGACGTAATCGAATTCCGGGCCGCCTTCGTATGTCTGAAAGCTCTCCGGCAGTTTGAGAGTCCCGGCAAGCGTCAGCGCGTCGCCGTATGCGAAACGGCCGCTCGCGCCGACGCTCGCTATGATCCTGTCCTCGCCTTCATCGGGATCAAAGCAAAAGCGCTCGACCGGCCCTTTCTTTTCAGGTTCCGCGCATATGACGCCGGCGATGGAGGCTTTCTTGCCTATATATCTGTCGAGAGGATGATCGTTATGTTCCGAAACCTGAAGGCGCAGAGCGCCGAGGGAGAACGACATGGCCGCGCCGAAGCAAAAAAGGACGAGCGGCTTCTTTCTGGCGAAAAAAATGCCCGTCAAAAGAACAGGAACGGCGAAAACGAAGATCAGCCGCGGGAACGATATGAAAGACGCCGCGAATACGCCCGCAAAAAATGAAAGAGAGAAGCCGTAGAATGCCCTGTTCTTCACCGAACAAGGCTAGCAGACGGAGATAAAGAAAAATTAAAGGCCCCAGCCCCTGATGATCGCCTTTTCGTCTTCCGCGCTCGCGGATTTTTTGAATTTCGCCCCTTTTACGCCTTTGACCCGGGCTTCGCATTCCGTCCACGTCTTGTGGATCTCGAGGATGCCGTCGACAAGCGACAGATATGAATATGCAGGAACCGACGAAGATCTTTTTCTCGAAGCGGTCGCTTTTGCGGCTGGTTCGGCATCGAGGTCGATCGGATATTTTGCCCGCGGACCTTCATAGAGATGCGGGTCGAGGCCGTCCGCGAACGCCGTCGCGATCTCGTCGCATCTTTCGTTCCCCGGATGTCCGGCATGGCCTTGGACGTATTTCCATTCGACGGCGAGGCCTTTCGCCGCGAATGCGAGAGCTTCCCACAGGTCGCGGTTCTCGACGTCTTTTTTGCCCGCGGTCTTCCAGCCGTTCCTCTGCCAGCCTGCCACCCAAGAGGTGATGCCGTTTATCATATATTTCGAATCGGTCTGAAGGACGATATCGCCCGCAAGATCGTTCGCGGCTACATGCGCGAGGGCGTTTATGGCCGCGGAAAGCTCCATCCTGTTATTCGTCGTGTGGCCTTCGCCGCCGCCGAGCTCGATCACCTTGTCTTCGGTGCGGATGATCGTTCCCCAGCCGCCTGGGCCGGGATTTCCTCGGGACGAACCGTCAGTGAATATGGTTATAGCCATGGTCAGAGTATATCAACGATGCGCAATCGGAGCTCCGGATAATTCTTGAACGTCGATTTTTCGAGATGGGCGACGATGTCAATCGTCGACTTCGGGATCGCATGGGGAGGCAGGGAATCTTTCGGCAGGAAAAATTGTATGGCGGATATTTTGCGCCTGCCGCCGTCCTGAAATACAATCTCGGTGTGATTGCCTTCCTTGCCGAACGACTTCACCGAATCTATATATGCGCCATGTATGAGAAACAGCGGCTTCGGATTGCCGACGCCGAAGGGCGCGAGCTTTTCGATGTCTTTGTAGAGGTCCCATGACACGTCTTCGAGCGATATTTGCGCGTCGACGACGCTTTTTCTTTCTTCCCCTTCAGGGCCGATGCTGATCGCCGCCTGTTCGAGAGCCTCCGCGAGGCTGTGGATGCCGTCATCGGACACTTCGAATCCTCCCGACGCGCTGTGCCCGCCGTATGCCAGGAAAGACAGAGGCGTCTTCTGCATGATGGAAAGGACACTTCCCGATCCGCCCGATCTGCACGAGCCTTTGATGATGCCTTCCCCGTCCCTGCCCCAAAGGAATGCGGGTTTGCCGTATTCTTCGGCGAGAGAATTGGCGACGAGACCGAGCAAAGACGGCCTCCAAAGCGGATTGCCGAGGACGATCACCCTTTTTTCTTCGACGTTCCTTTCGGCGAGGATCTTCTTCACTTCTTTTACGAGAGCGGCGACGGT
>JAIFWQ010000013.1 GCA_019661795.1 Candidatus Parcubacteria bacterium
GACGGCGGAACTTATGAAAAATATACACGTACTAACAAAGAGGATGCAGGAGATAAAGAACGCGAGAGCGATGATATAATAATCAAATGCCGAAAAAGCAGCATAAAAAGACCACACATATGAAATCAGGCAAGGCTGCAAAGAAGCCGTCTCAAAAGGCGCCAAAAGCAGCCCGAGCTCCGAAGCCGAAGTTGAGCCCGAAGGCCCAAAAGGCTAAAGAAAAGGCGCGCGAATCGCTCCGCAAAGCCGAACGCCTCCTCGTGAAAGGCAAGGAGCGCGGTTTCGTGACGTACGACGAGATCCTCAAGGAATTCCCGACGATCGAAGACGATATCATGTTCCTCGACGAGCTCTATACCAAACTTTCCACTGCGGGCGTCGACGTGCTCGAATCGGGCGGTATGCTCGACCTCGAACCTCCGACCAAAGAGACCGGAAAAAAATACGGCTTCGGCCGCGCTGGCAGCGAATCATCATACGATTCGATCCAGATGTATCTGAAGGAGATCGGACAATACCCTCTGGTCTCCGCGGCGATGGAAAAAGAGCTCGCCAGGCGCATCGAAGCAGGCGATGAAGAGGCAAAAGGCCTTCTCGCCAAGGCGAACCTCCGCCTCGTGGTGTCCATAGCCAAAAAATACGTGGGCCGATCGGCCGACCTGACGCTCCTCGACCTCATTCAGGAGGGAAATCTGGGCCTTTTCAAGGCCGTCGACAAATTCGACTGGACCAAAGGCTATAAATTCTCTACGTACGCCACCTGGTGGATCCGCCAGGCCATCACTCGCGCCCTGGCCGACCAGAGCCGCACCATCCGCGTGCCCGTCCACATGGTCGAGACTATCGCCAAATACAAACAGGTCTACCGCAGGCTCTCCCAGGACCTCGGCCGCGACCCTCTTCCCGACGAGATAGCGACAGAAATGGGCCTCGAAGTCGAAAAAGTCTATCAGATCGAGAAGATCGACCAGGATACCGTGTCTCTCGAAAGCCCGGTAGGCGACGGTGATGACGACGGCAAATCGACGCTCGGCGATTTCCTTTCAGACGACAAGATCCTGTCTCCGGATCAGGAATCATCGCGACGCATACTCGCCGACCAGGTCAGGAACATCCTCGGCGATCTTTCGCCGAAAGAGCGCAAGATCCTCGAAATGAGGCACGGCCTCAATGACGGCATCACCCATACGCTCGAAGAGGTGGGCAGGGAATTCGGCGTCACCCGCGAGCGCATCCGCCAGATCGAAGCGAAGGCGCATGAGAAGATCCGCCAGCACGAGCGCATCAACCAGTTGAAAAATTACTAAAACAAAAGCCGGCAATATTGCCGGCTTTTGTTTTATTTACTTTACGCCGAGGAGCTGTACTTCGAATATCAACGTAGAATTCGGCGGAATAGGACCGATAGCCTGCGATCCGTATGCGAATTCCGGCGCGATGACGAGCCTACGGACGCCGCCGACCTTCATGCCCTGGACGCCGATGTCCCAGCCTTTGATGACCTGGCCCGCGCCGAGGTTGAACGAGAACGGCTGTTTGCGGTCGAGGGAGCTGTCGAATTTCTTGCCGTCCGTAAGAGTGCCGATATAGTGAACGGTCACGGTCTGGCCGGCCTTCGCTTCCGCTCCTGTGCCCGTCTGTTCGTCGTATATCTCGAGTCCTTTCACTTTAGATAGATTTGGCATTA
This sequence comes from Candidatus Parcubacteria bacterium, assembly GCA_019661795.1. Lineage (GTDB taxonomy): Bacteria > Patescibacteriota > Minisyncoccia > Phycocordibacterales > UBA6065 > UBA6065. Next base: position 1,688 of record JAIFWQ010000013.1, read on the forward strand.
CTTGAGTAGTTAATCCTCCCTGATCGGCCGTCTGACTCGTCTCTGAAGCCTTGTCGGCTGTGCCGGCCGGAGCTCCGAATATGGCGTTCCAGATATTGCCGCCGAAGAACAGTATCGCTGCCGCAACGACCGCTGTAGCGATCGCTATCCATTCGCGCTTTCCAAATGATCTCATAAAAATATGAATAAAGGCTGATGCTAATGCCCCGATATTGTACTATAATGTGTCCGCGAAGCATATATTTTATCAACACGGCGGGATCCATATATCGAAATTCAGAATGCTCGAAAAAATCTGGAAGAGAAAGGCGGCATCGATAGAAGACACGAGGCTCACCAATCATGAGCTCTCGTTCAAAGAGCTTAAAGAAGGCTCGCGCAAGCGCCTTGCGACCATCAACAGCGAATTCAGGCATACGTTCAAATTCCTCAAAGCCTATCCTCGATCCGTATCGTTCTTCGGCTCGGCCCGATATGAGGAAGACCATCAATACTATGTCCATGCCCGCGCCTTGGCCAAAAAGATCGTCCACGAAATGGGCTATACCGTCGTGACCGGCGGCGGCGGAGGCATCATGGAGGCGGCGAACAGGGGCGCATACGAAGCCGGCGGCAAATCCATCGGCATGAACATCATCCTGCCGCATGAACAGAAGATGAACGAATTCCTCACTGCTCACATCAAGTTCTATTACTTCTTTATCCGAAAGGTCGCCCTGTCGTTTTCCGCCGAAGTCTATATTTTCTTCCCGGGCGGGTTCGGCACTCTGGATGAATTCTTTGAATTGGTGAACCTCATTCAGACGCGCAAGATCCCGAAGGTGCCGATCATATGCGTAGGCAAAGCCTTCTGGTCCGAAGTATTCAAGCTCGTCGTCGCTCTGCGCGACGATTTCAAGACCATATCTCCCGGCGACGAGAAAGTATTCCACATCACGGATAGCGATGACGAGGTCGTGAACATCATAAAAGCCGCGCATCTCCGGAAAGAGTAGATGGAAAAGCCGATCACGTTCGATATCGAGAAGAAGATCCCCGGAACCCTGGCGAGGGCGGGGAAGATCCATACGCCGCACGGCATCATAGAGACGCCGGCGTTCATCGCCGTGGGAACGAAAGCTTCCGTAAGGGCTTTGACGACCGACATGCTCCGCGATCTCGGCGCGCAGGCGGTTCTCGCCAATACCTATCATCTCTATATGCAGCCGGGCGAGGCGCGGGTCAGGGCGATGGGCGGCCTTCATAAAATGATGGGTTGGGACGGCCCGACCATGACCGATTCGGGCGGCTTTCAGGTCTTTTCTCTGGGCGCGGGATACGGCAGCAACATATCGAAGATATTAAAAGACGTCGCATCCCTGCCTTTGCTCAAGGAAAGGGATGAAGAGGCCGTGAAGCCCAAGCTCGTCCAGATAGACCATGACGGGGCGGCTTTCAAATCGCCTTTGGACGGCTCGATCCATTACATAACCCCTGAACGATCGATCGAGATCCAGCATTCGATCGGCGCCGATATCATATTCGCTTTCGACGAATGCACGTCGCCTGCCGAAACGCGGGCATATCAGCGCGAGGCGCTCGACAGGACCCATCGTTGGGCCAAAAGGAGCCTCGAATATCATCGTTCCAAGGAAATATCCCGAAAGCAGGGCCTCTTCGGCATCGTTCAGGGCGGCAGATATGAGGATCTGCGCAAAGAGAGCGCGGCGGCCATCGCCGCTATGGATTTCGACGGATTCGGCATCGGCGGATCGTTCGATAAAGACGATCTTCACACGGCGGTCAGGTGGGTGAACGAGATACTGCCCGAAGGCAAGCCTCGGCATCTTCTCGGCATAGGCGAACCGGAGGATCTGTTCCTCGGTGTCGAGAACGGCTGCGACACGTTCGACTGCGTAGCGCCGACGAGACTGGCCCGGCACGGCACGCTCTATACGAAAGAAGGCAAGATCCACATCGGCAACGCCCAGTATGCCGACGATCTCGGACCGATCGATGCCGGATGCGCTTGCTATGCGTGCCGAAACTATACGCGGGCGTATCTTTCACATCTCCACAAATCCCGCGAAATGCTCGGGCCGATGCTCTGCTCGATCCACAATCTTTATTTCATCGTCAATTTAGTGAAGGGAATGAGACAGGCGATCATCGATGAGACATTTGGATCATACAAGACCGATTTTCTCAAGAAATATAATTCTCAAAGATAAAATTATTGATACGTCAAGAGCGTAAATAATGACTTATCCTCAAGTTATTTCAGATATCCACTTTTTATCCACGCGATATCCACGACAGAAGGGCTATAATTCGAGCAACACGCTTTACAAATCCACAGGTGGGGATAAAATATATCCAGCGTAGTTCTTTAAGAACACGTGCTTCCAGCTTCAGCTCGTACAACAACAAGCGAAGAAAGCACAATGAAGAAACATAAAATCGATACTGTGAGTGGAATGGTTCGACGTCCTCTCACGGAGAAGCTCGGCCCCTGGCCGTGGCCTCCCGTGATTGGTCCCCGCCATCCGTCGCCCCTCATTTGAGCGGCTTCGGAAGGCAATCGCGTCAACTTGTGAGAGAGTTCCCGAATTCGAGCGCGAGGTTTAACATTATGGCGATTAAATCTCGAAATGCCTTATTCACCGAAACAGGTCCGTGCTTGCCGCCAAGTTATCCCACTTTGGCAAGCAACATGGTTGAACCAAAAGTTCAGCTGCGCTATCTGTTCGGAGCCATCCTTAGCGGGAGGGTTCCTCAGCTCTCATCATTTGTTCCGTCGTAAAGTCCACACCATTTTATGTTTGCGAGGGGTTCCGTTCAACGGGACCCCTCTTTCTTTTGCCTGGAAAGCGAAAAAACCGGCTTTTTAGAACAGGAAGCCGCTCCTGATCGTAGTATCAGGGTCAGACTTTGCCATTATCACCCTCAAAAAATCAAACCTAGAAACGAAAGGCAGCATGAATCAAACCATTCTCTGGAATGGAAAGATCCTCGGACAGGAAGTATATAAGAGCAAGATGTTCAAGAAGCTCTTCGAAAATCCGGCCCAAGGCGACTTTGGTTACGCCATCATCGACGGCGCGGAGATCAAGCTCGAATACGACCAGAAGCACAAGGTCTGGCACGTGCCGGGCGTCGATTCCCGTTATCTCGAAAAGATGCTCACTTCGGAAGTGGCTCATCTAAATCATCATTCCCAGCAACGCTAACCTTCCCGACGCCAGAATTCCCAATTTCCCTGCACCCACCCCCGTCCAGCGCTAACGATCCCTGATTGCCTGCAAGCCCGGGCGGCATTCCGCTCGGGCTTTTTTTATGCGCGCCCCCGCGATATAGTGGGCCCGTACTATCGCATATGCCTTCGTTCAAGATAAACAACCAATTCAAGCCTGCAGGCGACCAGCCGAAGGCCATCGAAGCGCTCATAAAGGGCGTCAAGGAAGGCGCGCGCCATCAGACGCTTCTCGGCGTGACGGGCTCGGGCAAGACTTTCACCGCTGCGAACGTCATCGCTCATATAGGCAAGCCGACCCTCGTCATAGCTCATAATAAAACGCTCGCGGCCCAGCTCGCCCAGGAATACAGGGAATTCTTTCCGGATAATGCCGTCCATTATTTCGTCTCGTACTACGACTTCTATCAGCCCGAAGCCTACATGCCCGTGACGGACACCTATATAGAAAAAGAGGCCATGATCAACGAAGAGATCGAGCGCCTGCGGCATGCCTCGACCCAGGCCCTGCTCACGAGAAAAGACGTCATCATCGTGGCTTCCGTATCCTGCATATACGGCCTCGGTTCGCCCGAGAACTATGAAAAGGTGAATATGAAGATCGCCAAAGGCACGAAGGCGGACAGGGCAGAGATGATCCGGCGCATGATCGGCATCCATTTCGAGCGCACCAACGCCGACCTCGAGCCCGGCATGTTCCGCGCCATAGGCAACATGATCGAAGTCATGCCCGTCAACGAGAAGATCGTCTATAGGATCTCTTTCGAGGGCGACAAGATCGCCGCGATCGATATGATCGAAGCGGTCAATCGCACGATCATCAGGCCGCTCGAGGTTTTCTTCCTTTTCCCGGCCAAGCATTTCATCACCGACAAAGACCAGGTGGAGCGGGCCTTCAAATCCATCAAAGCAGAGCTCGAGCAGAGGCTCGAGGAATTGAAGAAAGAAGGGAAGCTCCTCGAAGCCGAACGCCTCAAACGGCGGACGAACTACGATCTGGCGCTTATCCGCGAGATCGGCTACTGCAACGGCATCGAAAACTATTCGCGCCATTTTTCCGGTCACGCTCCGGGCGAGCCGCCTGACACTCTTTTGTCATATTTTCCTCATAAGGCCGACGGTACGGCCGACTTTCTCACGATCATAGACGAATCCCACGTCACGATCCCGCAATTGAACGGCATGTTCGCGGGCGACCAGAGCCGCAAGAAGACTCTCGTCGAGCACGGCTTCCGCCTGCCTTCGGCCCAGGATAACCGGCCTCTCAAATTCGTCGAATTCGAAGAAAGGGTAGGCCAGGCGATCTACACGTCCGCGACGCCGGGCGAATTCGAGAAGATCAACAGCACGCAGGTCGTCGAGCAGGTCATCCGTCCGACGGGACTCGTCGACCCGGAGATCGTCGTGAAGCCTGTCACTGAAAAAGGCAATTACAAAGGCCAGATCATCGATTCCATAGACGAAGCCGAGAAGGTCATCAAAAAAGGCTTCCGCGTCATCCTCACGACTCTGACCAAAAAGATGGCCGAAGACCTTTCCGAATACCTGAAGGAAAGGAAGATAAAAGCCGAATATCTCCACAGCGACATAAAGACGATCGACCGCATCAACATCCTCACCGATTTCCGCCGCGGCAAATTCGATGTGATCGTCGGCGTGAACCTTTTGCGCGAAGGCCTCGATCTGCCCGAAGTCGCTCTCATCGGCATCCTCGATGCCGACAAGGAAGGTTTCCTGCGGTCCGAGACGTCGCTCATCCAGATCATCGGCCGCGCCGCCCGAAACGTGGAGGGCCGCGTGATCATATATGCCGACGTCATGACCGGTTCGATCGAGCGCGCCATGAAAGAGACCGCCCGCCGCCGCGCCATACAGGTCGAACATAACGAGAAGCACGGCATCACACCGAAGACCATCATCAAAGCGATCAAAGACATCACCGATCAGATGGAGAGCGAGCACGCCAAGGCCGTGAAAGAACAGCTCCGCATGGACGAAGGCCTTTTCGCCAAGGATCCAAAGGCAGTCATAAAGAAGAAGGAAGGGGAGATGAACGAGGCGGTGAAAGTCCTCGATTTCGAGACCGCGGCGATCCTGCGCGACGAGATCGCGGCTCTCTATGGGAAGCTCGAAAAAGCCGAGAAAAAGAAGAAGGCTCCCTAGCTTTATCTTTTCGGTATCTCTGGTATAGTTCCATCCGTACCGACCCCAGGCTCCATCCTGGGGCGATCTGGCGTATATACACTTGGATATGACGAAGAAAAACCATTCAGGCGCGAAGGCGGACTTCAATCCAGGGGCTGAAAAGCTCGTGGTGAAGGGCGCGCGCACCCATAACCTCAAGAACGTCACCGTCGAGATGCCGCGCAATAAGATGGTGGTCTTCACCGGCCTTTCCGGATCCGGCAAATCGTCCCTCGCGTTCGATACCATATTCGCGGAAGGCCAGCGCCGCTATGTCGAATCGCTTTCTTCCTATGCCCGCCAGTTCTTGCGCCAGATGCAGAAGCCGGACGTGGACGAGATCGCCGGCCTTTCTCCGGCCATATCGATCGACCAGAAATCCCGCTCGAACAATCCGCGCTCGACGGTCGCCACCATAACCGAGATATACGACTACCTGCGCGTGCTCTTCGCCCGCGTCGGCCGGCCGCACTGCCTCGTCTGCAACAGGGAGATCAAGCGCCTTTCGAACGAAGAGATCCTCGAGACCATCATCGACGGCGTGACGCACATAAAAACCGAAGATCACGGCACGAAAGTCATGGGCGTGCCGATCGACAAAGCCAAAGTCCGCATATTCGCCCCGGTCGTCGTCGGCCGAAAAGGCGAATACTATCAGATGCTCTACGACTATCTCGGCAAAGGCTATGAGACGGCAAAAATAGACGGCCATATACGGAAACTGCGCGAACGCGTCGACCTCGAGAAAAATAAGAAGCACGATATAGACATCCTCATCGACGAATTCTATGTGAGCGAGTTTAAAAAAGACCTCAAAGCCGTGCGCGAGCGCCTTTCCGAAGCCGTCGAGCGCGCCATCCACGAATCGGGCGGCTTGCTGAAAATAGACGACCCTCGCGGCGAAAAGCTCATGTCGGTCAAATTCATGTGCCCGTACGACGGATACGCCTATCCGGAAGTCGAGCCGCGCCTCTTTTCGTTCAATTCGCCGTATGGCG
>JAIFWQ010000014.1 GCA_019661795.1 Candidatus Parcubacteria bacterium
CTATCAAGACCGAATACGTCAGGACCGATAACGCGGACTTTTCCCGTATAATAGGGGCCATTACCCGAACCTCCGGCGCAATCGTAATCGCTCGCGTCAGGGTTTAAGCATCCCGAGTAGCTAGGATGGCAATTTTGCTTGATGTCTTGAATAGCTTGTCTCTCGATATTATCTGCTGAAGCATTAGAGATCGCCACAGAGTCGTCACTGAACACAGAAACGATCAGGACGCTAAAAATTCCCAGACCGATAAGAGCGGTGATCTTATTCATGTTTTTGTAAACCAAGTCACCCGATAGATATTTAATATGATAACACCTTTTTATCATGAAATATCAGTGTAGGAATAAAAAAACCCGCCCTATAAAGAGCGGCGGGCGGCGAAGAGCCTTTGCCTGGCTTTGGCCTGCGAATAGCGCGGATTGAGGATCTTGTACCACCTGGTGCGGCGCGAATAGGGCCCGTCGAGGCGTTTCGCGACGATGCCTTCGAGGTCGAGCTTCGTCGCGATCTCGAAGAAATCTACCCCATGGCTTTCGACAGAGAACGCGACCCTCATGCATTCGAGCTTCTTCTGGGCGAAGACGCCGAGGATCCGTTTGCGATCCCGCAGGGGCATTTCGCAGAGGTCCTTGCCTTCGAGCCGCAGGATATCGAACGCCACGTAAGCGATGTTCCCTTTTCTCGCCTGAAGGTCGCTGAACACCGGCCGATTCTCTTCGTCAAAAGAGCAGACTTCGCCGTCGAGGACGACTTCTGCGCCGTTAAGACATTTGGCCAGCCGCCGTTCGAGGTCGGGAAACGGCAGCCTTTTACCGCTTTTCGACAGGAGCGTGCACGCGCCCGTCGAATGAGAATACAAGACGCCGCGATATCCGTCGTATTTGAGGTCGAAGGCCCATTCAGGGTCGTCGAACGGGTTCGCTTTCTTTACCGGAATGACAGGTCGTATATGTGGAAGAGCATTCATTGATAGCCTTTCTATATATAAGACGTACGGGAGGCGCGGATGGGCTCAATAAAAAAACCGGTCCCCTTTCGAAGACCGGCTGACTGGATCGCAACGGATCGCTTAATTGTTCCCGACGCCTGCGGGAGCGGTTTCGCCGGCCATCATGGCGATAGCGGCGAGATCGAACTTGATCGCGAGGGCATTCTCTTCCTCCCGAGACGGCGCATCCGAATAGACGATCTGCCAATCCTTCCGAAGAGTGATGTATCGCTTGTCGAGAAGCTTCGGAAGATCCTCGGCAAGGACGACCCAGCACAATTCTTGGAGGATGAGGATTTGCCGAGAAAGCAGGAATTTCTCGCGGGCCCATTTTTTCGACAGCGCCGAAGGGGCCCATTTGCCCTCCTTGGCGATGCAGACGTCATACTTGCCGATGGATTGCCTGACCTCTTCGATCGCGAGGATGATAGATTTCAAGCGATCGCTGCACGTGCCGGCGATCTGTTCGCCCTCTTGCACGTCTTCGAACCAGGAAGGACAGGATGCTTTCAAGACATCCTGCCGAGAAACCAGAGAATCGAGCTCTGCAAGGAATGTTTTCATGGGATTCGAGTTTTGAAGAACCTTACCAAAACTCTACATATTTAATAGATATTGTCAACAGAGAGCTGCGCCGTTATCCCCACCCTATCTTTCCAGATCCAAAACCTCGTCCACTCTGATATCAGCCACGAATTCCGGCACGTGGGACACGAGTATCATCGCGCCTTCATACGCGTCCAAAGCCTCCGCTATGACCGGGATATGCCTGAAATTGATATGGTTCGTCGGCTCGTCCAGAATGAGAAGCCCGGGCTTCTGCAGGACCAGCCGCGCGAACGCGACCAGCCCTTTTTGCCCTTCCGAAAGGGCGCCGATCTTGGTATCCATCATGTCCGCATGTATTAAAAATCCTGCCGCGACGGATCGGATGTTCTGTTCAATATGGGTCGCCGAAGCCGACAAAAGGGATTCATAGACCGTATCTTCGAAATTCAACGTCGAAAAATCCTGGCGATAGTATCCGACGCGGACGCCGTCCGATATAGTCGCGCCCTCGGCTTTGCCCGAAGCGAGGGATTCAAGGAGCGTCGATTTGCCTATGCCGTTCGGACCTTTGAGCAAAAGATGCTGTTTGCGCTTGAGCTTGATCGAGCAGGTCCTTTTGACCGGCTTGTGATCTTTGAAGATCTTGTACGATTTGATCTCCATGATGACGCCGGTGAATTCAGGCTGGGCTTGGATGACGAAAGGCCTGATGGTCTTGTCTTCCTTTCTCACTTCGACGATGTCTTCTTCCAGCTCCTCGGCTTTTTCGCGCATGCGCTTGGCCACGAGGCGCATTTGGCCGCCTTTGTTCGAGAACATATTCGCCTGGTCTTTTTTGGCCTGGATCTCTTTCTGCAAAAGAGCGTTGGCGCGATTCTCCCTTTCCACCCGCGCCGTGATGTCTTTCAGCACGTCGTAATAGTCGCCCTGATACTGTTCGATCTTTTTCGTATGGACGTCGAGATAGAGGACGCCGTCGGTGAAAGAATTGAGGAATTCGGCGTCGTGCGATATGACGATGACGGTCTTGCCGTAATTTTTAAGGAAATGCGTCAGGTGCGCGATGCCCGCCTTGTCGAGATTGTTCGTCGGCTCGTCCAAAAGCAGGATATCCGGATCCTGGATCAAGGCCGAAGCGAGAAGGAGCCGCGCCTGCTGGCCGCCGGAGAACGATTTGACCGTCCGGCCGCCGATCTTTTCGACGCGCCCCGGAAAATCGACTGCGTCGAGGACCGTGTCGATGCGCGGGTCGATGTCATACATTTTCTCTTTGAAACACCTCTGGAAAAAGTCGCGGACGGAAAGCTCGACATCCTGCCGCGGGATGACCTGCCGGGATATGGCGATGGTGAGGCCTGCGCCTATGCTGATCTGCCCGGATTCGGGCTTCGGGCCGGATCTGTGCGCCGCGCCGACGATGAGCTGGAATATGGTCGACTTCCCCGCTCCGTTCTGGCCCATGATCGTTATCTTCGACCCGCGGCGAACGGAAAAGTCGACCTCGTCGAGGATCGGCTTGTTGTGCCCGTATTCAAAGGACACCTCGTCGAATCGGAGAACTGCGTCGGGACCTGCCATGAGATTTATCTGACTCCTTTCCTGAACACGCGGCGGTAGCCCGTGCCGAGCTCTGCCGTTTTCGACGGATCAGTCTTCATCGGACGAGGATATTTGCTGTTGAAGCCGCCGGATGCGCGTCGCGGACCGCGGGATGGTCCGCTGTGGCTACGGGATGGGGTCGAAGATTCGCCCGTGCGCGGAGCGCCGCCTTTATACGGCTGGTTGGTATGGACTTTGAAAGCGCCGGCCGGAGCGCGGCGAGGGCCGTAGCTGCCGCGCGACGATCCGCTCTGGGATCCGCCGCCGAAACCGCTCCTGCCGCCGCGGAAACCTCCGCGCGAACCGCCTCCCCTGTTGCCGTAATACGGACGAGGGGTGCTCGAATATGACGCTGAAATGGAAGCGCCTTCATGGCTTTTGAGCGGGATCTGCTTTTTGATCAGGCGCTCGATGTCCATGATGTCGCGCTTCTGATCCGGCGTGGCGAACGACACGGCTTTGCCCGTCTTGCCCGCGCGGCCGGTGCGGCCGATGCGGTGGACGTAGTCTTCAGACTGCTCGGGAAGGTCATAGTTCACGACGAGGCTGATGTCTTTGACGTCGATGCCGCGCGCCGCGATGTCCGTCGCCACGAGGACCTGGTATTTGTGCTTCTTGAAGCCGTCGAGAGCTTCGCGCCTCTGGCCGAGAGAGCGGTTGGAATGGATCTCCGCCGCGGTCGTGCCGATATTGCGCAGGCTTTGGGCGGCGTCTTTGGCGCCATGCTTGGTACGGGTGAAGACGAGGACCGGCTGGCCCGGATATTCGCCGATGAGCTTCACGAGAAGGCTGAATTTGGATTTCCTTTCGACGACGATGATCTCCTGCTCGACCGTATGCGCGGCCGTGCCCTGCGGCGCGACTTCGATGCGGAGAGGCAGCTGCATGTGCTCCATGGCGAGCTTGGCGATCTCGTTCGGCATGGTCGCCGAGAAAAGCAGGGTCTGGCGGGTCTTCGGAACTTTTTTCATGATCTCGCGGATCTGCGGAGCGAAGCCGATATCGAACATGTGGTCAGCCTCGTCCAGAACCAGGATGGTGACGCGGTCGAGCTTGAGGTTGCCCTGCTGAAGATGGTCGATGAGGCGGCCCGGCGTGGCGATGACGATGTCGGGGGCATAGCGGAGGTCGCGGACCTGGCGGCCCATCGAATCGCCGCCGATGAGCACGGCCGTATGGATGCCGAGCGTCGATCCGATCTTGCGAAGGGTCTCGTCCACCTGCAATGCGAGCTCGCGCGTCGGCAGGATCACGAGGCCGCGGCTCTCTTTTTTGGCGGCCTTGTCGGCGAGCAGGCGCTCGACCATAGGGATGCCGAAGCCGAGCGTCTTGCCCGTTCCCGTCTGGGCGATGCCGATGATGTCTTTGCCTTCGATGCCGGTCGGAATGACTTTAGCCTGAATGGGCGTTGGGTTTATAAAACCATGCTTGTCGAGCACGGTAAGAAGCCTGTCGCCGATCGGCAGGTCTTTGAATAGAATTGAAGCCGCCGCGCCTTCGTTTTTAAGGGCGGCCGTTTCCGGGTGTTTTTCGTGTGTCATATATATGTGACCCGAGTCTGGCAAGTCACGGATATGACGAGAGATTCAGAGCACTTGTTCCTCCCGTAATGGGGAGAATTAAGGTTGTGCGTGGATAATAGCAGGTTTTGATGATGAAGTCAAATTATCCCATCAGATCCTTCTTTTTCGCCTCGAACTCTTCCTTGTTTATCTCTCCTTTCGCGTAGCGTTCCTTGAGGATCTCCATCGATCGGTCGTAGCCGCCGTTCCATGAGCCTCCCCATGGTCCCCCGTGGGATCGCCAGCCGCGCCCGTGGCGGATGAATTTGATGGCGATGACGATGAGCAGGATCCAAAAGACCACGTTGAGGACGTGCACAAACCCGAATTCGGGTCCGTATCCATATCCGTACATCATATGTTTTTGATTATGCTTTTAAATTCTTCCTTTCATACCTCGCGACGAGCTCCGATTCGGCGATGATATGCCCGTCGATCGCTTCGAGCACTTCCTTTTTCGCCGCGCCTTTTTTCAGGGCGAGCTGGGCGTCGAGGGCGTAGAGCCTGAATACGTAGCGATGCTCGCCTTCGGGCGGGCACGGCCCCGTATACGCCGCCTGTCCCCCGCTATTCGTCCCGTACGTTCCGGGAAGAGGCTCGCCTTCCTTAGCCGCCTCCGTTTTCGGAGGGATGTTGAAGACCACCCAATGGTCGAAGACGTCGCCCGGCACGATGCCTTTGGGCACGTCGGGATCTTCCATGATAAGGACCAGGGATTTCGCTTCCGGCGGAACGCCTTCGAATGCGAGCGGCGGATGCGCGTTCGCCCCGTCGCAGGTGTATTGCGGCGGTATCGCTTCGTTCGGGCCGAAGGCGGGGCTCGAGAGCTTCATGTTCGTTTGTTTTGCCATATCGGTTGGATGAGGATTGAGTGAAATAGGTGAGAATATGCGGCGACAGCGCCGCTATGGATACTACGACGGAAAAGGCCCATTCTTCTTTATCTTTTGAGGGAAATGTGATAATTTCAACGCACAAACGAATATTGCCGGATCGTCTAAAGGCAGGACGTCGCTCTCTGAAAGCGAAAATTTTGGTTCGATTCCAAGTCCGGCAACACGCAACCTTTCATACGCGCCCTTTGTTATAGTGTATATATGAAGATCACAAAAAAGATTTCGCTCTTGGTCCTCGGCATAACAGCTATCGTCTGCTCGAGGGCGATGTTCTTCTTCTTTAACGATCCCGAGGGCCCGAATTTGCTTATAGTTATCGTGACCGCTGTAGTTATCTATTTCACATCCTTGGCGATATCTATGTTCTATCCTCGAACAAAGCAGGCGGACCTTAAAGGACTTTTGCTACAGATTCTTATTCAGGTATTGATCGTCGCTGGTTTGTATCTTTGTTTGAGCTAAAGTTCCGACATCGTCCCGGACGGCCGACGACGAAATTTCAGAATAAAAAAACCGCACATACTATGTGCGGTCGTGAAGAATTCAAGCGACTGATTTGATCCGAGGCAATTCGGCAAGGCTCGCGATAAAATCCTTCAGGGGGATCTTGCCGTTCTCCGTTTTGACGCTTAGACACTCTTCTTCGATCGGCGTAAGGCGGATCGGCTCTCCTGTTTTCGCCCGTTCTTTTACCCAGGCGATGCTCTCTTGGAGATTAAGGGTCCGAGGTATGACGATACGCTTCCACAGGCCGACTCGCATCGATTTGCGAATGAACCGGTAGTAGGAGCCTTCTCCGCCTCGGTATTCGAAAAGGACGCTCGCCTTGCATTTTTTTCCATTGCAGAGAACGATCTCTGCCCTGCTTTCGATCAAAGCCTCGGCGATAGAGTCCCCGTCGCGCCAGCCTTGTCTTTTGCTGTAAAGGAGCTTGCAGAAGTCCTTATAGGAGATACTTGTGCCCGGGCGCACAAGATGGAACATGTTCTGGAGGAATTCAGGTAGGGTGATTTTTATCTCTTTCGTGCTCATAAAATCCTTTCTGGCTTTAATCTACACTTAATAAGGCATTCGTCAAAGAGGATTGCATCGCTTTCCCTACCACATCAAAATAAAGGGCGCTATAGTTAGCCCATGAGAAAAATTGAAAAGAAAACCTGGCCTGAATATTTCCAAGCCATCTTCGAGGGCAGGAAAACCTATGATCTCCGTCTGAACGATTTTAAGGTCGATGAGGGCGATATTCTCGTCCTCAAAGAATGGGATCCTGAAACCAAAAAATATACCGGCCGGGAGATAGAGAGAACGGTCGGTTTCGTAAGAGGCTGGAAGATAGATGAATTGACCCAATTTTGGCCTCGGAAAGACATCGACGACAAAGGGCTTCAGATCATTTCCCTGAAATAGATGTTTATTCGATAGAGCCGGATATAGAGATAAGGACCGTAGCGTCTGTGGCATTTTCAAAGCAAGATGAACCCCAAAGTCGATACATTTTTAAGCGAGGCCAAAGAGTGGCGGAAAGAATTCGAGAGATTGAGAGCGGTCGCGCTCGACTGCGGGCTGACCGAAGAATTGAAATGGGGCAAGCCTTGCTATATGTTCGAGAAAAGCAACGTGCTCATACTCCAAGGATTTAAAGAATCCTGCGCGCTTCTGTTCTGCAAAGGCTCTTTATTGAAGGATCCCGAGGGTGTTCTTGAAAAACCTGGCGAAAATACGCAGGTGGCTCGACGGATCCGGTTCACCGATGTCCGGGAAATAGCCGAAATGGAACCCATCCTGAAAGCCTATATCCGCGAAGCTATCGAAGCAGAAAAATCCGGCTTGAAAGCAGATATTAAAAAGAATCCGGAACCTATTCCCGAAGAATTTCAAAATAAATTAGACGGGATCCCTGCCCTGAAAACCGCCTTCGAAGCATTGACGCCGGGGCGGCAAAGAGCGTACATCCTTTATTTCTCCGCGCCCAAACGATCCGAAACGCGGGAATCGAGGATCGAAAAATGTATAGAGCGGATCCTCAAAGGAGAAGGATTGAATGATCCGTTACGATAAAATCGGTTGTAACCTTCTGCCGCTCGCCATCGTTATCATCGGTATGAAAAATCCATTCACTCGTGCCGCATCGGCAGCCCTCTATATAGCCTGCGTCGTTTTAGCTATAAATCGCATAACGTCTTTTGCCGGACAGAATGAGACTCTCTTTATTCCTATGGCCATGCTAAGCCTCTTCGTGCTGTCGGCTGCCGTTATGGGATTTCTTTTCGTCTCGGAGCCGTTGCTCCTCT